>DATBKR010000230.1:0-3358 GCA_036555805.1 Hyphomicrobiaceae bacterium
CGTGCTGGAAGGGGATGTCGAGATAGGGGAGGATTTTCCCCTCCGCCATCAGCGGCAGCACGGCGTCCACGTGCGGATAGGGATAGACGTAGTGCAGGCGCACCCAAACCCCCAGCGAGCCCAGCGCCTGGCACAGGTCGAAGAAGCGCGCCGCCAGCGGCCGGCCCTTCCACCGGCTCTCGGCATACTTGAGGTCGAGGCCGTAGGCGGAGGTGTCCTGGCTGATGACGAGCAGCTCCTTCACGCCGGCGCGCACCAGGCGCTCGGCTTCGGCCATCACGTGGTTCGCCGGCCGGCTCGCCAGCCTGCCCCTGAGCTGCGGGATGATGCAGAACGAGCAGCGGTTGTTGCAGCCCTCGGAGATCTTGAGATACGCGTAGTGCCGCGGCGTCAGCCGCAGGCCTTCCGGCGGCACCAGGTCGAGGAACGGGTCGTGCGCCGGCGGCACGGCGTCGTGCACGGCCGCCACCACCTGCTCGTACTGGTGCGGCCCGGTGACAGCCAGAACGCCCGGATGCGCGGCACGGATGCGGCCCTCCTCCACGCCCATGCAGCCGGTCACGATCACGCGGCCGTTCTCGGCCATGGCCTCGCCGATGGCCTCCAGGCTCTCCTGCTTGGCGGAATCGAGGAAGCCGCAGGTGTTGACCAGCACCACGTCGGCACCGGCATAGTCGGGCGACAGCTCATATCCCTCGGCGCGCAGCCTGGTGACGATGCGCTCCGAATCCACCAGCGCCTTGGGGCACCCGAGCGACACCAGGCCGACCCGCGGCGCGCGCTTGGCCGGGCCGCGCGCCTTGTGCGCCTGGGCCGAGCGCGATGGAGGCGCCTTGCGCGGGGATTTCACTGCCGTTGACATGGCCGGCCTTGTAGCGGCGAAGCCCAAAGCGGGCAAATCGCTCCCCAGGGTCGCGGGCCCGGCGGACGCGAACATGCCATAGACATGGAGCAATAGTCGGGTAAAGGCTAACGGACTCGATTCGAGCCTCAACTCAACGGGAGGAGCATATGCACAAGGCCGTCACCACCACCTTGGCGACCGCGCTCGGCGCCGCCGCCGTCTCCGCGCTCGCCTTCGTCGCGAGCCCGCAGGCGGAAACGCGCGTCGAGGCAGGCGTGCTCACCTGCACCGCCGCAAGCTCCACCGGCTTCATCGTCGGCTCCACGCGCGAGATCCGCTGCCGCTTCAACCGCCAGGGCCGCGATGAGATCTACCACGGCACGATCAACAAGTTCGGCCTGGACCTCGGAACCACCCAGCAGGCGCAGATCGCCTGGGCGGTGCTGGCGCCCACTGCCAACCTGCCGCCGCGATCTCTGGTCGGCTCCTACGGCGGCCTCAGCGCCGAGGCCACCGTGGGCGTCGGCGTTGGCGCCAACGCGCTGATCGGCGGCTCCGACAAATCGATCGTGCTGCAGCCGCTCAGCGTGCAGTCGCAGCAGGGCCTCAACATCGCCGCCGGCGTCGCCTCGCTGCAGCTGCGCGCAGGGCGCTAGGCTTGGCGTAGGGTGGGTTAGGGCCGAAGGCTCGTAACCCACCATGATTGGCGCACAAAACGGCGGATTACGCGTCGCTGCGCGTCGCTAATCCGCCCTACAGCCGCAGCACCCGGAGCCAGCGCATCACGTCGAGCAGGCTCATGCCGGCTGCGGCGACGTAGGTGAAGGCGGCGGCGCGCAGGATCTGGCGCGCCGCCGGCAGGTCCCGGTCGGGGATGTAGCGGCCGGCCTTGAGCAGCGGCAGGGCGCGGCGGAAGCTCGCGTCGAACTCCACCGGCAGCGTGTAGGCGTGCATTGCCAGCGACAGGCCGAGGATCAGCACGCCCGCGGCGAACTCAAGGAGCAGGATGTTCGCCGACTTGGCCAGCGCCACCATGATGGGCGCCGCCAGCATTACCACGGCGCCCACCTTCTCCAGCGTCATGGCCTGCTTGGCGAGGCGTGTCCGCGCCTCCAGCGGCGGATAATGCGTCGCGTCCTGCATGGCATGGCCGGTCTCGTGCGCGGCGATCACCAGCGCCGCCAGGGAGCGGCCCCTGAAGTGCTGCGGCAGCAGGCGCACGGCCTTGGCGTCGGGATCGTAGTGGTCGCCGAGCGCGGTTTCCTCAACCTTGATGTGCCCGAGCTTCAGGCCGTCGAGCAGGTGGCGCGCGAACTCGCCGCCGGTGCCCGGAAAGTCGGGGCGGTCGGCGGAGTGCCGGGCGATCACCCGCCGCACCCACATCTGCGGCAGCAGGGCAAGGCCGAGCACCAGGGCGAGAAACAGCACCACCAGCGTCAAGGCGCGCGCTCCGAATTTCCGAAACTCCGGTGCCCACCGATCCTCGCCATCTCACGACCTCGCCATCTCGCCGTTCGCCCTCACCGCCGCCTGCGGCGAGGAGCCCAGGTGCAGGCCGGCGTCCACCCGCAGGATCTCGCCAGTGATGTGACGGGCGGCGTCGGAAATCAGGAACAGGGCAGCGTCGGCGATGTCCTCGGGCTTGGAGGCCACCTGCAGGGGCGTGGCCTCGATGACGCGGTCGCGGATGCGCTGCGTCCTCTCCTCGCCGAAGGCGTCGGGGAACCAGCGCGTGTCGATGAAGCCGGGGCAGACGGCGTTGACGCGGATCTTGGGCGCCAGTGCGCGCGCCAGCGACAGCGTCATGGTGTTGAGCGCGGCCTTGGAGGCGGCGTAGGCGACCGACGAGCCCATGCCGTTGATGCCGGCGGTCGACGAGGTCATCAGCACGCTCGCCCGCTCCGCGGCCTCCAGCAGGCCACGGCAGGCCCGCACCATCTGGAACGGGCCCACCACGTTGACGGAGAGGAGGCGCAGGAAATCCTCCTTCGACAGGCCGTCGAGGTCGGTGTGGTTCTGCACGTGCTTGGTGACGCCGGCGTTGTTGACGAGGACGTCGAGGCGCCCGAAGCGCGCCGTGGCCCCGGCGACCTTGCGGCAGTCGGCGTCCTCGGCCACGTCGCCCTGCGCGATTTCCACGTCTGCTCCGGCCGCGCGGACGACGTCGGCCGTGGCCTCGGCGTCCTTGAGGCTCTTGCTGCAGTTGAGGATCACGGCCCTGGCGCCGCGCCGGGCCGCGCCGACTGCGATGGCCGCGCCGAGGCCGGTCGCGCCGCCCGTCACCAGGATCACCTTGCCGTCGAAGTCCGCCATCCCGTATCACTCCCTCTCGTCGGTCGGCTGCGTGGGTTTGTGCAGCATCCGCGATGCGTCCGCCAGCACCTTGGCGTGATCGAAGGCGAGGTCCGCCTTGCGCCACTCGTCCACCCACTCCACGGCCGCCGCATCGTCGCCGGCGCTGGCCTTCGCCCACCGCACGACGGCCAGGAACACGACCGAGCAGGTGTGCCCGCG
>DATBKR010000231.1:0-4875 GCA_036555805.1 Hyphomicrobiaceae bacterium
GCGCACCTCGGCAATGCGCTGCTCGGCGGGCGAGCGCATGTCGGCGCCGAACTCCTGGTCGCGGAAGACCGTGAGGCCCTCCTTGAGGCAGAGCTGGAACCAGTCGCGGCAGGTGATGCGGTTGCCGGTCCAGTTGTGGAAATATTCGTGCGCGATCACCCGCTCGATGTTGAGGAAGGCGGCGTCCGTGGCGGTTTCGGGCGAGGCCAGCACCAGGGCGTCGTTGAAGATGTTGAGGCCCTTGTTCTCCATCGCCCCCATGTTGAAGTCGGACACCGCCACGATGTTGAACGCGTCGAGGTCGTACTCGCGCCCGAAGCGCTCCTCGTCCCATTTCATGGCGCGCTTCAGGGACTCCATGGCCCACGCGCAGCGGCTCTCCTTGCCCGGCTCCACGTAGATGCGCAGATCCACGCGCTTGCCCGAGGCGGTGGTGAAGTCCGAGGCGATGGAAGCGAGATTGCCGCCCACCAGCGCGAACAGGTACGAGGGCTTGGGATGCGGGTCGTGCCACACCGCGTAGTGGCGCGCGCCGCCGTCGAGCGTACCGCGCTCGACCGGGTTGCCGTTGGAAAGCAGCACCGCCGCCTCGTCCGGGTCCGCCTCGATGCGCACCGTGTACGTGGCGAGTACGTCGGGCCGGTCGATGAAGTAGGTGATGCGGCGGAAGCCCTGAGCCTCGCACTGGGTGCAGTAGACGCCCTTGGAGAGATAGAGCCCGGTGAGGGCCTTGTTGGCGTCGGGGTTGCAATAGGTGACCGTCTCGAGCTCGAACGCGCCCTTCGGCGGCGCGGCAACGGTCAGCTGCTTCTCCCCGAGCGCGCGGTCGCGCGGGCCGAGCTCGCGGCCGTCGAGCCTGACGGACTCCAGCTCAAGCTGCTCGCCGTCGAGCCTGAGAGGGCCGGGCCTGGCCACTGCCGCGTTGGGGCGCACCTTCAGCCGCGATCGCACCCGCGTCCGCGTCCGATGCAGCGATACGTCGAGACTGACGCGCTCGATCAGGTAGCTCGGCGGGCGGTAGTCCTTGAGCAGAATCGGGCGCGGGGTGTCGGTTTTCATGTCTGCTCCGGGGGAGAACGGGGGCCGGCGCGCAGGCCGGCGGCCGGCAGCCTTGGCCCCTACATAAGAGGCTGCGCGCGCGGCGCAAGTAAAACCGCCCCGTTGCCTTCCACCGCGTTTTCCATGTGCTGGCGGAGCGAGGTCCGGGGTCAGACCCCTCGGTGGTCCGGGGTCAGACCCCTCGCGCCAGCCCCCGAGATTGAAAACCAGCCTCGGCGGCGAGGGGTCTGACCCCGTCGGCGCTGACCCCGTTGGCGGTTGAACTCCGGTTGCGCCCGGCTTGAGAACGAATGCCGGTGAGATCGGCAACCCGTCTTGGTAAGCTGGCACCAACAGGCGGGGCGGACGTCGATCGCCTGCCCCGGCAGGTCAGTCCAGCAAGAGGAAGCGTCATGGCCGTTCGCATCGAGAAATCCGGCTCCGTCTGGACCGTCATCCACGGCCGCCCCGAGGCGCGCAACGCCATGGACCCCAAGAGCGCCGACGCCCTGGTGGCGGCCTTCGAGCGGTTCGACGCCGACGAGACGGCCGATGTCGCGGTGTTCTGGGGCGAGGGCGGCGCCTTCTGCGCCGGCTGGGATCTCAAGACGGTATCGGACCTCAATATGAACGACCCGGTCGGCGCTCTCGACTTTCCCAGGGACGCCGGCAAGGCCCCGCGCGGTCCGCTCGGGCCTTCCCGGCTGGAGCTGTCCAAGCCCGTCATCGCCGCGGTTGAGGGGCCCGCAGTGGCCGGCGGCATGGAACTCGCCATGTGGTGCGACGTGCGCGTGGTCGCCGAGACGGCCTACTTCGGCGTCTATTGCCGGCGCTGGGGCGTGCCGCTGATCGACGGCGGCACCGTGCGCCTGCCGCGCCTGGTCGGCATGGGCAGGGCCATGGAGATCATCCTCACCGGCCGCAAGGTGCCGGCCGAGGAGGCCTATCGCATCGGTCTGGCCGAGAAGATCGTGCCGCACGGCGCGGCGCGTCAGGCCGCCGAGGAGATGGCGCAGCAGATCGCGCGTTTCCCCCAGGCCTGCGTGCGCGCCGACCGCCTCTCGGCCTATCGCGCCTGGGGCAAACCGGTGCGCGAGGGCCTGGAGAGCGAGTGGGCCACCAGCGCCGGCATCGTCAGGGCCGAGGGCATCCGCGGCGCCACCCGCTTCGCCGAGGGCAAGGGCCGCCACGGCGACTTCGGGGATATTTGACAAATCCACCCGTCATCCCGGAAGCCGAGCCGCAGGCGAGGCTATCCGGGACCTTGTGAAGCAAGCAGAGCCTACCGGGAGATCCCGGATCGGAGCCCTGCTCGCCTTTGGCTCGCATCGCTCCGTCCGGGATGACGGGTAGGGGAGGATATACCAATGCAACTCAACCACCACATCGTCCTCGTGACAGGCGCGCTCGGCACGCTTGGCACGGCCATGTGCGCCGCCATCGAGGCCGCGGGCGGCACGGCCATCCGCAGCGATCTCGCTTCCCGCGGCGCCGTCCACATCGCCCTCGACGTGACGCGCGAAGAGGACTGGCGGGCGGCCATGGCCGAGATCGAGCGCCGCCACGGCCGCCTCGACGGCCTCGTCAACAACGCCGGCGTGGGCACGCCCGGCGATGTGGAGCAGACGAGCTTCGCCGAGTGGCGCCGCGTGATGGCCATCAACGCCGACGGTGTCTTCCTGGGGTGCAGGTACGCCATGCCGCTGCTGGCGAAGTCCAAGGCCCCCTCCATCGTCAACATCTCGTCTGCGTCAGGCATGGTCGGCGGCGCCAACCTGGCTGCCTACAACGCCTCCAAGGGCGCCGTGCGCCTGCTCACCAAGTCAGTGGCTCTGGCCGGCGCCCGCAGGCAGCCGCCCGTGAGATGCAACTCGGTGCACCCAGCCTTCATCGAGGGCGACATGGTGGATGCCCTGGCCCAGCGCCGCCCCGACCCCGCCAAGGCGATGGCCAAGCTCCGGGCCCAGATCCCCATGGGCCGCCTGGGCCGGCCGCAGGAGGTCGCCAACGCCGTAGTGTGGCTCCTCTCCGAGGCCTCCTCCTTCACGACCGGGTCCGAGGTCCTTGTGGATGGCGGGCTAGTCGCGGGCTGAGACGGCGCCAGACCGTCGCGCCTCGACGCGTTCGCCTCAATTGGTCCGAAGAAGGCTGGGACCATGGCAGTTCCGGAGCGACGGGGGTCGCCTCGGGGGCGCGCAACGGGGGCTTCGATGAACGACGGGTACAGCAGTGCATATCCCATCGAGTTGCGGGCACGGACTCCGCTCGTGCTCGACGAGTCGGCACTGCAGGCGGCGCTCGTCGCACGCCTGGGCAGGATCAAGCCGGCCGGAGATCCCGAGAAAGGCGGTCTCAGGCTGTACTTTCTCGAAGACTACCCCGTCCAGTTCAAGGAAGGCTCTATCCCGGCCCAGCTCGCGCTGGTTGCACCGGAGCCGCGCCCGCCGCAGGACCAGCAGACCCCCTCGATCGAGCAGGCGCTGCGGCAGAGCTGGTCGTTTCGCGAGGCCCGCGAGATGTTCGGCGAGTGCCGCCACAGCCTGCTGCTCACCAACATGATGTCGTCGCCCCTCCCGCACGACCTTCGGCGGCGGCTCATCGCCAACGGGCTGCTGGCCGTGCTGGAGAGCGCGCCGGTAGAGCTCATTCTCTGGTCGCCGACCCAGCAGATGCTCGCCCCGGCCGATGTCCGCCGGCGCTACGCGGAGGCGCAGGAGCTCGCCAACCCGGTGTACGGATTCCTCAACGTCCGCTTCTTCAAGATCGACAACAGCGATGGCGCCATGATCATGGACACCCTGGGGCTCAGCGCGCTCGGTCTCACCGATTTCCAGATCCACTATCGGCAACTGGAGCCCGATCCTGTCGCCCAGTTCCTGTACAATCTTGGCGCCTACGCGTTCGAGAAGGGCGACGTGATCGAGGACGGCCATACCGTGGAAGGGCCTGGCGGCCGCTGGACGTGCCGCAGGCAGGTTTCGCTCGTGGAGCCGCAGCGGGAGGTGCTGGACATCGACCCCGGCCCGCCTTTCGCTGCCGGCAACACGGCATCGTAGGTTGGGTCGAGCGCAGCGAGATCCAACAGGCCCAAAAGAAAGCGGGTATTGTGTTGGGTCTTCGCTTCGCTCGACCCAACTTACGAGACCCCATGGACCTGCTCGTCTTCAGCGCGGTACTGGCCGCGGCGGCCTGCCACGCGGGTTGGAACGCGCTCCTCAAGCTCAATCTGGAGCCTGCCCTGGCCACCGCGCTGGTGGCCATGGCCTCGGGCCTGGTGGCGGTGCCGCTCGTGCTCGTGGCCGGGCTGCCCGATGCCGCCGCCTGGCCCTATGTCGCCGCCTCCGTCGTCGTCCACATCGGCTACTACCTGGCACTGGCCGAGGCCTACCGGCATGGCGATCTCGGCCACGTCTACCCGATCGCCAGGGGCAGCGCGCCGCTGGTCACGGCGGTCATCGCGGCGGCCCTGCTGGGCGAGACGCCGGGGCCCTTCGGCTGGGCCGGCATCGCCGTGCTGGCCGCCGGCATCCTGCTGCTGGCCGTGCGCGGCGGCCGGAGCGCGCGCCGGCTCGATACCGGCGCGGTGGGCTTTGCCCTGCTGACCTCTGCCAGCATCACGGCCTACACGCTCGTCGATGGCATCGGTGCCCGCGCGGCCGGCTCCGCGATGGCCTACGCGGCTTGGCTGTTCCTGATGAGCGGCGCGGTCATGACGATCTACGGCTTCTGGCGCGTCGGCCCGAGCCTCGGCCGCCATCTCGCGGCCAACTGGCCTACCGCGCTCGGCGGCGCGGCGCTGTCCACGGCCGCCTACGCCATCGCCATCTGGGCCATGAC
>DATBKR010000232.1:0-2598 GCA_036555805.1 Hyphomicrobiaceae bacterium
CGCAAGTGCGCCTTCCTGCGCGAGGTCGCGCGGCAGGCCGCAATCCCGGTGGATATCCTGTCGAAAAGGGCCGAATCAGTTAGAACATCCGTTAACGAAGCCTTGCCGCGAGTCGTGTCGGCGCGTGCGCTTGCCCCGCTCGGCCGGCTCTTCGAGTTGGCGGCGCCGTTATCGCCGCCGAACACAACCCTGCTGTTCCTGAAGGGCAGGGAGGTGGGCAAGGAGCTGCAGATGGCCGGGGGTCGCTGGCAATTTCAAGTCGCGTTGGTCCCGAGTGTCACGGATACGCACGGCCGCGTCGCCGTCATCACGAAACTTGAGCGCAAAGCGAAGGATTGACATGCCCGCAACGAGCCCGCTCCGCGTCCTGGCCGTCGCCAACCAGAAGGGCGGCGTCGGTAAGACCACCACCGCCATCAACCTCGGCACCGCGCTCGCCGCCATCGGCGAGCAGGTTCTGATCCTCGACATCGACCCGCAGGGCAACGCCTCCACCGGCGTGGGCGTGGCCGAGAACCAGCGCCACGTGACCAGCTACGACATCCTTTCCGGCAAGGCCACCATCGCCCAGGCCGGCGCCAGAACCGTGGTGCCCAACCTGTCGGTTGTGCCCGCCAACGCGGAGCTGGTCGGCCTGGAGTCGGAGATGATGGCCGAATCCGGCCGCCCGTTCCGACTGCGTGACGCCATCACGGCGCTGCTCGCCGACCAGCGCGCCAATCCGGCAGCGCTGCCCTACACCTATCTCCTGATCGACTGCCCGCCGTCGCTCAACCTGCTCACCCTCAACGCCATGGTGGCGGCGCAGGCGGTGCTGGTGCCGGTGCAGTGCGAGTTCTTCGCCCTGGAAGGCATCTCCCAGCTCAAGGCCACCATCGACCAGATTCGCGCGACGCTCAATCCCGGCCTCGAGATCCAAGGCGTGGTGCTGACCATGCACGACGCCCGCACCCAGCTCTCCAAGGAGGTCGCCGCCGAGGTGCGCAACTTCTTCGGTGCCAAGGTCTACGAGACCATGATCCCGCGCAACGTGCGCATCGCCGAGGCGCCCTCGCACGGCAAGCCGATCATGCTCTACGACTACGACAGTCCCGGCAGCCAGGCCTACATCAAGCTGGCGCACGAGATCATCGAGCGCGAGCGCAGGCTGCGCGCGGCGTAGGTTGGGTCGAGCCCGGCTCTTCGCCGGGCGAAGACCCAACAATGGGTGTTGGGTCTGCGCTCCGCTTGACCCAACCTACACCCCACAGAGGCCCGAGCATGTCCGACACCCTCAGAAACATCCCGGCCGCGCCCATCCCCTTGCACAAGGGGCGGCTTGGCCGCGGGCTGGCCTCGCTGATCGGCGAGCCGCAGCCGCAGGGCGACGTCCGCCTGCCCGAGCACGGCGAGCACCGGCTGATGCCGATCGCCCAGCTGCACCCGAGCGGCCTCAACCCGCGCAAGGACTTCGCCGAGACCGAGCTCGCCGAGCTCGCCGACTCCATCCGCGCCAAGGGGCTCGTGCAGCCGATCGTCTGCCGCCCCGACAAGCAGCGCGGCGGCTTCGAGATCGTGGCCGGCGAGCGGCGCTGGCGCGCCGCCCAGCGCGCCTGTCTGCACAACGTGCCGGCGATCGTGCGCGATCTGAGCGACATCGAGACCCTCGAGTTCGCCCTGATCGAGAACGTGCAGCGCGCCGACCTCAACCCGATCGAGGAGGCCGTCGGCTACAACGAGCTGATCGAGAGGCACGCCTATACGCAAGAAAAGCTCTCCGAGGTGGTCGGCAAGAGCCGCAGCCACGTCGCCAACACGCTGCGCCTGCTGAAGCTGCCCGGCGACGTGCAGGCGCTGGTGCGCGAGGGCAGGCTCTCCGCCGGCGCCGCCCGCGCCATCATCGGCCACAAGCACGTCGACGTGCTGGCAGAGGAGATCGTGTCCCGCGGCCTCAACGTGCGCGAGGTCGAGGCCCTCGTGAACGACATGCAGCAGGCCCCCCGGCCTGCCGAGGGCGGCATGGTCGCCCTGCGCGGCATGGGAACTGGCGCCAGCGGTGGGCCGGGCACGCGCCAGCCGCTGCAGAAGGATCCCGACACCGCCGCCTTCGAGAAGGACCTCTCCGACGCCCTGGGCCTGAAGGTGGAGGTGCGCCGCGGCCCCGGCGAGACCGGCTATCTCACCATCCAGTACGGCAACTACGAGCAGCTCGACCACATTCGCAACCGCCTCACCGGGCAGTAGCGGTCAGGCCCTGCGCCCCGGCGAAGGCCGGGCTGACACCATGGCTCCGCGCCTCTTGACGCGCGCACTGCCCCGTTGTTGGAGTGACGTGCGGTAGGGGTCAGACCCTGTGGGTCTGACCCGGACACGCCGATTGTGGAGACGAGGGGTCGCCCCCTCCTTGCGAAGTATGACCGACGATGTGCTGCAGCGCCTGGCGGAGGTGATCCGCTCGCGCCGGGCCGAGAGTGCGGCCGGCTCCTATACCAGGCAGCTGATCGACGCCGGCCCGGAGCGCTGCGCCAGGAAGCTCGGCGAGGAGGCCACGGAGACGGTGATCGCCGCCCTCGGCACCGACGCCCGCGCGCTCACCCGCGAGGCCGCCGACCTCGTCTA
>DATBKR010000233.1:0-3267 GCA_036555805.1 Hyphomicrobiaceae bacterium
GTCGGCGGTATCGTCCCGGATGGCCACCACGTGCCCGTCGAGACCCAGGATCTTGGCAAACAGCTCCTTGCGGAAGCCGTTCATGACAGCCATGACGATGATCAGCGTGGCCACGCCCAGGAGGATGCCGAGGAACGAGAAGCCGGCGATGACCGAGATGAACCCCTCCTTGCGCCGCGCCCGCAGATAGCGCAGCGCCAGGAGCCACTCGAAGGGCGCGAACGGCCGGGTATCCACGGCAGGCGCGGTCATGGCTGCGCAAAGTCCCCCGTCATTGCACTTGGGCTTCGCCGGTCAGGCCAGGACGCGCTGCGCACCGACCTCACCCACCAGCCGCTTCACCGCCGCCTCGGGCGAGGCCGCGGTGCGCGCGCCCGACTTGCGGTCCTTCATCTCCACCTCGCCGCCCTTGAGGCCCTTGGGGCCGACGATCAGCTGCAACGGCAGCCCGATCAAATCCATGGTGGCGAACTTGGCTCCGGGCCGCTCCTGGGTGTCGTCGTAGAGCACGGACAGGCCGGCCGTCTGCAGCTGGCCGTACAGGCTCTCGCAGGCGGCATCGGTGGCCTTGTCGCCCGGTTTGAGATTGACGAGCCCGACCTCGAACGGCGCCACCGGCACCGGCCAGACGATGCCGGCGTCGTCGTGGCTCGCCTCGATGATGGCGGCAGGCAGGCGCGAGACGCCGATGCCGTACGAGCCCATCTGCACCGTCACCATGCTGCCGTCCGGTCCCTGCACGCGGCATCCCATGGGCTCGGAGTACTTGGCGCCGAAGAAGAAAATGTGGCCGATCTCCACCCCGCGCGCCGACACGCGCTTGGCCTGTGGCACTTCCGCCGCGAAGCGCTTCTCGTCGTGCTTGTCGTCGGTGGCGGCATAATGCCGGGTCCACGGCGCGATGCAGGGCGTGAGGTCGCTGCCGAAATCCACGTCCGCCGGCGGGATCGGGGTGTCGAGCAGGTCGGCGTGGCAGAACACCTTGCTCTCGCCGGTGTCGGCCAGGATGATGAACTCGTGGCTGAGGTCGCCGCCGATCGGGCCGGTCTCGGCCACCATGGGAATGGACTTGAGCCCCATGCGCGCGAAGGTGCGCAGGTAGGCCACGAACATGCGGTTGTAGGAGTGCCGCGCCGCCTCCACCGACATGTCGAAGGAGTAGGCGTCCTTCATCAGGAACTCGCGGCCGCGCATGACGCCGAAGCGGGGCCGGATCTCGTCGCGGAACTTCCACTGGACGTGGTAAAGAATGCGCGGCAGGTCGCGGTAGGACCTGGCGGCGCCGCGGAACACCTGCGTGATCAGTTCCTCGTTGGTGGGCCCGTAGAGCATCTCGCGCTCGTGCCGGTCCCTGAAGCGCAGCATCTCCGGCCCGTAGGCGTCGTAGCGCCCGCTCTCGCGCCACAGTTCGGCCTGCTGCAGCGTGGGCATCAGCAGCTCGATGGCGCCGGAGCGGTCCTGCTCCTCCCGCACGATCTGCTCGACCTTCTTGAGCACGCGGAAGCCCAGGGGCAGCCAGGTGTAGATGCCGGCACTCGCCTGGCGGATCATGCCGGCGCGCAGCATCAGCGTGTGCGAGGCGATCTCGGCCTCGCTCGGAACCTCGCGCAGCACGGGCAGGAAGTACTGGGACAGGCGCATGGAGACCCCGTTGCACGGCCAGGAACACGGCGTGGGCGCCAACTCGAGCGCTGCTGTTGCACCGCAATAGAAGGGCGCGGCCCGGGCCCTCGTGCATTGGTGCGGGTCATATCCGGTTCCGGCCGGAGTCGCAACGATCCCGGTCCCCGCTTCCCCGGTCGCCTCGAGGGCACCCCGCATGGATCGCCCAAGAGCCGTGCACCGGGCGCTGCTCGGCTTCGGCTCTCACGCACGGCGGCCGACGGCCCTTTCGCTCTTATGCAAGGGTGACAGAAGGCCGCAGCTCGGCTATGGTGCGCGCGTGGGGAAGAAAAAAGGCAATAACGACCCGCTTCGTATGGGGCTCGGTTCAAGCCCAAGTCTGGGGAGATGGAGCGAGGCTGCCGGCGTCGTTGGTTCGGCTCTCGTCGCAACAAAGAAAAGAAGAAAAGTCTTCGAGCAAGGTTCGCGCCTTGCTCGATTTCATTTGTGGACCGCGCCGTGGGTCCCGGAGATTGTGATTCGCGCAATTTCCGGATGACACCGCTACACCAGCCGGCTCTGCTCGACCGCGGCGGCGATGAAGGACTTGAACAGGGGGTGGGGGGCGAAGGGGCGCGATTTCAGCTCCGGGTGGAACTGCACGCCGATGAACCAAGGGTGGTCGGAGAGTTCGACAATCTCCGGCAAGAGCCCGTCGGGCGACATGCCGGAGAAACGCACGCCCGCCTCCTCCAGCTGCGGACGGTAGCGCGTGTTCACCTCGTAGCGGTGGCGGTGGCGCTCCGAAATGCGGCTCGAGGCGTAGATGCGGGCCACCTTGCTGCCCCTGGCCAGCGCCGCCGTGTAGGCGCCGAGCCGCATGGTCCCGCCGAGGTCGCCGCCCGACTTGCGCATCTCCAGCTCGTTGCCGCGCATCCACTCGGTCATCAAGCCCACCACCGGCTCCTCGCACGGCCCGAACTCGGTGGAACCGGCCCTGGCGATGCCGACGAGGTCGCGCGCCGCCTCGATCACCGCCATCTGCATGCCGAAGCAAATGCCGAAGTAGGGCACCTTGCGCGTGCGGGCGAAGCGGGCCGCCAGGATCTTGCCCTCGGAGCCGCGCTCGCCGAAGCCGCCCGGTACCAGGATGCCGTGCACGTCCTCCAGGTAGGGCGCGGGATCTTCCCCCTCGAACACCTCGCTCTCGATCCACTCGAGCTTGACGCGCACCCGGTTGGCGATGCCGCCATGCAGCAGCGCCTCGTTGAGCGACTTGTAGGCGTCCTTGAGCCCCGTGTACTTGCCGACAATGGCGATGGTCACCTCGCCCTCGGGGTTGGCGATGGCATCCGTAATGGTGTGCCACTTGCCGAGGTCGGGCGCCGGCGCGTTCTTGATGCCGAAGGCAGCGAGTACCTGCTCGTCCAGGCCCTCGCGGTGGTAGGCCAGCGGCACCTCGTAGATGGAGGACACGTCGAGGGCCTGGATCACCGCCTCGGGGCGCACGTTGCAGAACAGCGCGATCTTGCGGCGCTCCGACTCCGGCACCGGCCGGTCGCAGCGGCAGAGCAGGATGTCGGGCTGGATGCCGATGGAGCGCAACTCCTTGACCGAGTGCTGCGTGGGCTTGGTCTTGAGCTCGCCTGCGCTCGGGATGAAGGG
>DATBKR010000234.1:0-16481 GCA_036555805.1 Hyphomicrobiaceae bacterium
GCCGAGGTGCTGCGGGGCCTGGGCGCCGAGGTGACCGAGCGCATCTACCCCGGCATGGGCCACCTCATCAGCGCCGACGAGATCGCCCATGTGCGGCGGATGCTGAAGGGTGTGTAAACGGTGTAGGTTGGGTCGAGCGAAGCGAGACCCAACACCGCCTGTTGGGTCTCGCTGGCGCTCGACCCAACCTACACCGTTTACACACCGTTCAGCATCCGCCGCACATGGGCGATCTCGTCGGCGCTGATGAGGTGGCCCATGCCGGGGTAGATGCGCTCGGTCACCTCGGCGCCCAGGCCCCGCAGCACCTCGGCGGACTCGCGCACGCGCCAGAGCGGGATGTGGCCGTCCACATCGCTGCAGCCGAGGAACACCGGCGTACCGGCGAGCGAGCCCCGATAGTTGCTCGGGCTTCCCGAGGGCCCGATCAGCGCCGCGCTGAGCCCCGCGACGCCGCCCCAGCGGCGGGCGTTGCGCGCGGCGTATTCGAGCCCGAGGTAGCCGCCCTGGGAGAAGCCCACCAGCACCACACGCTCGGCCGGAACGCCGCCCTCCACCGCCGCCGCGACGACGGCGCCCACCGTGGCCAGCGCGCCGGTCAGCGCCGGCTCGTTCTGCTCGAGCGGGGCCAGGAAGGAGAGCGGATACCAGGTGTTGCCCGGCGCCTGCGGCGCGAGGTAAGCGAGGTCCGGCGCCGCCAGCGCGTCGGCAAGCGTGAGGATGTCCTCCGCCGTGCCGCCGCGGCCGTGCAGCAGGACCACGGCGGTCCTGGCGCGGTCGAGCGGGACGCCGGCGGTCAGCGTGCGGATGTGCGCCGCCCCGGTCAAGCGGCCCCCGGCAGCGGCGGCAGCGCCGCTTCAAGCTCCTGGCGGCGCGGCTCCAGGAACGGCGGCAGCTTGAGCCCCGTGCCGAGCGCGGCCTGCGGCTCGTCCACGGTGAATCCCGGCGCGTCGGTGGCGATCTCGAACAGGACGCCGCCGGGCTCGAAGAAGTACACCGACCTGAAGTATTGCCGATCCTTCTGGTCTGTCACGTCCGCGGCGCGGCTTTCGACGAGCTTGCGCGCCATCGCCGCCTGCTCGGCGTCGTCGGCGGCACGGAAGGCGACGTGATGCACGGTGCCCCGTCCCATCCGCCCGGCCAGGAAGCCGCCCACCTCGCGGATATCGACCACGCCGCCGATGCCGTCGTTGGCGCGGTAGCGCACGACGCCGCCCTCGCGCCCCGCGTCGCGGAAGCCCAGCACGCCGGCGAGGATGGCACCGGTCGGCGCCGCGGTATCGAGCATCAGCGTCACGCCGTGAAATCCGCGCACGGCGTGCTCGGCCGGCACCTCTCCCCCGCTCCAGGCGGGTTCCGCCTCCGCCCCGGCGACGCCCACCAGCGCCAGGCCCATGCCGTCGGAATCGGTGAAGGCCAGCACCGGCTCGCCGAAGCGTTCCGCCAGTGCCTCGCAGGCGACGCCCTTCTCGACGAAGCGATGCATCCAGTAGCCGATCGAAGCAGCCGGCGCGCGGAATGCCGTGGTCTGCGCCAGACCGACGCCCGCGTGCCCCGGCGCCGCGTGCTCCCAGGGGAAGAAGGTGAGGATGGTGCCGGGGCGGCCCGCCTCGTCGCCGAAGTAGAAATGGTAGGTGCCGGGATCGTCGAAGTTGACCGTCTTCTTGACGAACCTGAGCCCAAGCGTGCGCGTGTAGAACTCGAGGTTGCGCTGCGGCTTTCCCGCGATGGCCGTCACGTGGTGGATGCCGTGCATGCCGTGCTCCTTTCCGTGCGCGCGCCCGAGCGCCCGTTCGCGCTCCAGGTAACCATCCGGCTGCGGCGATACCAGCCGGACATCGCGTAAAATATCTGTAAGGTCAACGATGGTGTCAGACGCCTTGCGCAAGCGCTGGCGATTCGATCTCGACGTCGGAGGCAACGGGTCGGCAAGGGGTCTGACCCCGATCCCGATAGGGGTGAGGGCCGCGTCACGAGCGCGGACGCGCGCTTGGCTTGGAGGGCCTGAGCTTCTAAGCTCGGCTTGAGCTTGGACGCCACCTCCTGAGAAAGGACGCGCTATGACAATAAGTATCGGGGATCGCCTGCCGGATACCACCTTCATGTCCATGTCGGCGGAGGGGCCCAAACCGATGAAGACCAGCGAGGCGTTCGGCGGCAAGAAGGTGGCGCTGTTCGCCGTGCCCGGCGCCTACACCCCGACGTGCTCCAAGCAGCATCTGCCCGGCTACGTGCAGAAGTACGACGAGCTGAAGTCCAAGGGCTTCGACACGGTGGCCTGCACTGCGGTGAACGACATCTTCGTGCTCACCGCCTGGGCCAGGGATTCGGGGGCGGAGGGCAAGATCCTGATGCTGGCCGACGGAAGCGCCGAGTTCGCCAGGAAGATCGGCCTCGACGTCGACCTCACCGCGCGGGGCCTGGGCGTGCGCTCCCGGCGCTACTCCATGATCGTGGAGGACGGCGTGGTGAAGTCGCTCAACGTGGAGGAGGTGCCCTCCAACCACGACAAGTCGAGCGCCGCCCTGCTTTGCACGCTGGCCTGAGCGCAGGTGTCAGACCCTCCGGGTCTGACACCGTGGCTCCAACGCCGCATGGTGCAGGCATCCGCTCAAGGGCCGGTTGGCGTAACGGTGTCAGACCCCAGAGGGTCTGACACCTCCTCCCCGGAATGGTTAACAGCACCTATATATGACCCGGCTGGCGCCCGCTTGGGATGGGCGCGCCGGCCGGAGATCCGCGAACATGCAACTGTGGCGCAAGGAACGCGACGACGACGAGGAGCTGCTCGACGCCTACTCGAACGCCATCGTGGGCGTCGTCGAGAAGGTCTCGCCGTCGGTCGTCCATGTGCGGGTGCGTGGCACCCGGCGGGGCCAGCTGGGCTCGGGGTCCGGCACCATTATCGCCCCCGACGGCATCGTGCTCACCAACAATCACGTGGTTGACGGCGTGATGGCCATCGAGCTGGCCCTGAACGACGGCCGGCACGTGCCGGCCCGCATCCTCGGGCGCGACCCCGATACCGATATCGCCGTGCTGCGGGCGGAGATCAGCGACCGGCTGCCGGCCGCCAGGATCGGCAACTCCAAGAAGGTGCGGCAGGGGCAGGTGGCCGTGGCCATCGGCAACCCGTTCGGCTTCGAGTCCACCGTCACGGCCGGCATCGTCAGCGCCGTCGGCCGCTCTCTGCAGGCGCAGAACGGGCGCCGTATCGACGACGTGATCCAGACCGACGCGGCGCTCAATCCCGGCAACTCCGGCGGCCCGCTGGTGAACTCGCGGGCGGAGGTGATCGGCGTCAACACTGCCGTCATCATGGGGGCGCAGGGCATCTGCTTCTCGGTGGCGTCGAACACCGCCCAGCACGTGCTCACCCAGATCCTGCAGCACGGCCGCGTGCGCCGTGCCAGGCTCGGCATCGCCGGTGTCCAGGTGCACCTGCCGCAGCGGATCAAGGCGAGCACGGGCCTCACGCAGTTCGCCGCGGTGCACGTCATGGAGGTGCAGCCGGGCAGCCCGGCCTATGCCGGCGGCATCGAGACGGGCGACGTGATCGTAGGCGTGGACAAGGAGGTCGTGACCGGCATCGACGACATCTTCCGCGTGCTGGACGGCACGCGCATCAACAAGCGCGTCTCGGTCCATATCCTGCGCGACGGCCGTCCGCGCACCCTGGAGGTGGTGCCCACGGAGCGCCAGGAGGAGCGGTGAGTCGGGGGTCGGCAGTCGGCACTTCGGCGTCGCAAGAAGTGGGCAAGCTGGACGGTCTTCTCCACTCTGCCGACGCCCGACTGCAGACCCCCGACGCCCGCTGCCGAAGCTACTGCGACTGGCGCCAGAAGTCGGCGGTCCAGTCCTCGCGCGGGCTCGCGGAGTGCACGGCTGGCGCCGGCGACGCCGGAGGCGCAACGCTGCCGTGGGCGTTCGGCGAGATGCTGGACGGCCAGGTGATCGCGCGCTTGGCGAGCGGACCGGCGGCGGCGGTCACGCGCCGGCGTTCGGCCGCTTCCTGCGCCAGCGTGTCGTACTCGGCGAGCGTCTCGGCGCCGGCCTTGGGCACCACGTGCACTACCCGGAAGCCCTGCGCGCGCAGTTCCTCCAGGATGCGCGGCACGGCGCGGGCGGTCGAGGCGTGGATGTCGTGGAACAGGACGATGCCCTTGCGCTTGGCGGCCAGCTCGCGCATCACGCGATCGTAGACGAGGGAGGCGTCCTTGGTCTCGAAGTCCCGGCTGTCGATGTCGATGCCGAAGGCAGCCAGCTGCCGGCTCTTGAGGTGGCTGAGCGTCAGCGGCGTGTCCCTGAGGTAGGGGAATCGGAAGAACGGCGCCACCGGCTTTCCCAGCGCGTGCTGGACGGCGCTGAGGCCCAGCTCGATCTCGTCCTGCGCCTTGGCCTGCGGCAGGGCCTGCAGGTTGGCATGCGACCAGGTGTGCGTCGCCACCGTGTGCCCCTGCCGCGCCACCTCCTTGACCAGTTGCGGGTCGGCCAGCGCCATCTGGCCGAGCATGAAGAAGGTGGCCTTGGTGCACTGGGCGGCCAGGGCGTCGAGAATCGCGCGCGTGTAGGACCGCGACGGGCCGTCGTCGAAGGTCAGCACCACCTCACCGTCCGCGAGGAAGCCGCTGCCCCTGTATTGGGAGCCGAAATGCGGGCCGTTTGCCGTGTTGACGTTGAGCGTCCGTGCAATGCCGAGCTTGCCGGGGCCGGGCACGCAGGCCTCCTGGGCGTAAGCCGGCTGCAGCACGCCCGCCAGAGCGCACCAGAGTATCGCGGCGGCACCGATGGTGCGCATCTGCAGGTATTCCCCCGATCGAAGCGGGCCTCAATTGTGCACGTTCGGGCCGCTTCGATGCGTTCTTCTGAGGTCATCGTGCAACGGCAAAGCGTGTATGGTTCGTCTTACACCGGACCGGCGCGAAAGACTGTGGCTGGCGGGCATCAGGCGAGTGCAGGGCGCACGTCGTCCACCGTGGCGCGTTTGGGTTGCGGAGGCGGTGGCCCGGGCCGGGTATTGTGCCTGCTAGGTAGGGTCACAGCTGGCATTGAGGAGCGGCGCCATGCGCGTGCGGCGGGTGGAAACGGGCGACAGGGCGGCCTGGGAGAGGCTGTTCCGCGGCTACAACGCGTTCTACGGTGCCAGCGTCGCCGACGCGGTGATCGAGCTCACCTGGCGGCGGCTGCTGGCGGGCGGCGAGGGGGAACCGGTAGGGCTCGTCGTTGTGGACGATGCGGACGTGCCGATCGGGATCGCCCACATGGTCTTCCACCGCTCGACCTGGTCGGCAACCGGGCATTGCTACCTGGAGGACCTGTTCGTCGATCCGGCCGGGCGCGGCAAGGGCGCCGGCCGCGCGCTTATCGAGGCCGTCTACCGCGAGGCCGACGCCCGCGGGTGCACCCGCACCTACTGGGTGACGGAGGAGAGCAACGCCTCCGCCCGCGCCCTCTACGACCGGGTGGCGACCAAGGTGCCGTTCGTGCAGTACCGGCGGTAGCGTTGCAGCGAGCGCGCCACCCCGCCGAGCGGAGCCTGCACACCGTCTCATGCGCTTGCGCACCGGCGTTGTGGCGACCCGAAGATCGCACGGCGCCACCCTGCGAATGACTGGTCCGTTGGCGGCCTGCCTTGCAGCCCAGGCGCTTTTTCAATGATTCTAAGCTTGGCAGATAATACTTGACTCTTTGACGACACTTTAATGCATATGGATGCCGGGCGCACCGCTTACAGACGGGAGCCGTCTGCAGACCCCGGATCGGGCCCGTCATCCTCGCATGGAGTAGTCCGGATGTTGCGTTGTCGCTTTTCGCTCGCGCAGCTGGCCGTCGTCATCGGCGCTTGCGCGCTTCCGATTGCCGCCGGCACCCCGGCGAGGGCGCAGGACACGTCCTATTCCCTGACGATCCACGACAGCAATTTCGAGCCGAGCACGCTCAACGTGAAGGCCGGCGTCAAATTCAAGCTGGTCGTCAAGAATGCGCGCAAGGTCTCGGCCGAGTTCGAGAGCGCGGAGCTTAACCGCGAGAAGGTCGTGCCGCCTGGTCAAACTGTCGTGATCTATGTCGGGCCGCTGGCGCCGGGCACCTATCCCTTCTTCGACGATTTCCATCAGTCCACGCACGGGCAGATCATCGCGAAGTAGGGATCGAGCCGGCGAGTACCCGTATGCTAGCAACGGCCGTCATCGTATTCCGCGAAACGCTCGAAGCGGCGCTTGTCGTGAGCATCATCGTTGCGGCCACCTACGGTGTCCGTGGTCGGGGCCTGTGGGTGGGCTCCGGCGTCGCCATCGGCGCGCTGGGCGCATGCGTGGTTGCCGCGTTCGCTGAGGCCATCACGGCTGCCGCCGCGGGAATTGGGCAGGAACTGCTCAATGCCTCCATCCTGTCGCTGGCCGTTCTGATGCTGGGTTGGCACTCGATATGGATGTCACAGCACGGCCGCGAGCTTGCCCGCGAGATGGGCGCGGTCGGCAAGGCAGTGAGGGCAGGGGCGCGCCCTCTCTATGCGCTGGCCATTGCCGCGGGCGTCGCCGTTCTCCGCGAAGGCTCCGAGACCGTGCTCTTCATCTACGGCATTGCGTCGTCGGGAGACGACGGCGCGGGCCTGATGGTGGCCGGTGGGCTGCTGGGCGGCGCCGCGGGTGTCGCGTTCGGCCTCCTCATCTATCGCGGGCTGCTCAGCATTCCGGTCCGATACCTGTTCTCCGTGACCAACGTGATGATCCTGTTCCTGACGGCCGGATTGGCTGCGCAGGCAGCCGGGTTCCTGGTCCAGGTCGACGTGATCCCGGCGCTCGGCGGTCCGGTCTGGGACACGACATGGCTACTCAGCGAGAGGAGCCTGCTCGGCAAGGTTCTGCACAGTCTGGTCGGCTACGAGTCGCGGCCCGCCGGCGTGCAGGTGATCTGCTACGTGACGGTCTTGGGGGTTCTGATGCTTTTGACGCGCGCAGTGGGTTCGAGGCCCGATCGCAAGAGGTTGACCGAGGTTGGCGGCATCGTCCTCGTGGCCGCGTGCCTGGCGGGCTTGCTGTGGCCGCAGGAAGCGCGTGCGGAGTTCAAAATCCGGTATCCCAACATCGACTACGGCGAGGTGGAGGTAGAGCACAACTTCTCGGTTACCTTCGACAGGAGAAAGGCCTTGAACCGGGATATCAGCAGCCCTGTAGAGCTCGGCGCCGGCGTGACGCCGTTCTGGTTCGTCGAGCTTGAAGGCGAGATCGAACGCCATCCCGGCGAGCACACGCAATGGGAGGCGACGACGCTCGAAAACTACTTCATGCTGACCGAGCCGGGAAAATACTGGCTGGATGCCGCCCTGTTTGCCGAATATTCACGACCGACGGATCGCCATGACGCAGATGGGGTCGAACTGGGGCTTCTGCTCCAGAAGCAGCACTACCAGACCCTTCACACGCTGAACCTTCTCTGGGAAAAGCCCGTCGGCGCGCTGGCGGAGCCGATCGACACGTTCCAGTACGCGTGGCAATCCCGCTATCTGCTGAACCGCTATTTTCAGCCCGGATTCGAGATCTATGGCGAGATCGAGGACATCAACCGGCCGGGGCCGTTCAATCAGCAGCAGTTCCGGGCTGGTCCGATGTTCGCCGGCAGCTACAGCCTGGGCGAAATCCTTGGCGCAGGCAAAGTCAAGTACGAAGCCGGCTACCTCTTCGGCGCAACGTCGGCGACGGAGCACGGAGCTTTGCGCCTTCGCCTGGAAGTCGAAGTGCCGTTTCAGTGAAACGGGACCCCGGAGGGGGAGCCTCCGTCGGTCATGCGTCTCCGGCGCGAGCGCCAGACCGTCTTCAGCTTTCGGCCGATTGGCGTAGGTTTCGCGGGCGCTACGGCGTCAGCGTCCAGGTGCCGAGCCTGGCCTTTTCGACCGCGTCACGGCGGGTGGGGATCTCGATGTAGTCGCCCTTGGCCCAGCGCCGGGCGAACGAGCGATAGAACGGCGAGAAGGCGTTGCCGGACTGGCCGGTGGTCTGGATGTAGAGGGAGCGGTCGAGGTCGGCGAGGTCGTAGATGGCACGGAAGCTCGCCGCATGCTTGTTGGCGAACGGCGGCTCCTCGGCGAACTCGGGCCTGCCGCGGTTGAGGGTGTAGTTGTCGCCGCCCGACGGCACCGCCACGTTGAAGAACGGGGCCAGTATGCCGACCAGGCCAAACGGGCGGTGCTCGCTCAGGGCCACGTGCGCGTCTCCCCAGCGCCACTTCGACCGGTCTGGGCCGAAGCGCCCCTGCAGGGCGGCGAGCGCGCGGTTGAGCGCCGCGGCGAGCACGGCGCCGCAGGTCTCGTGCGCGGGGGTGGTGCGATCGTCGCACCAGTCGCGCGCGGTGGCGCGCCCCTCGAGCAGGCGGATGAGCGCGAGTGCGCGCGAGTCGAAGTAGCGCTCGAAGGCATCGCCCAGGTCGTCGCGGTAGATGGCGCGCACGGCCTCGCGCAGCCACGCCGTGAAGATCAGGGGCTCGGGCCGGTCGGCCTGCATCCTGGCGTCCCACAGGGTGAGCTGGTCGAGAATGGCGGGATCGACTGAGCGCTCCGCCTGCGCGGCCGCGATCATGAGGGGCTGCAGCTTGGCGACGGCGAGGGAGAGCACGTCGGTCTGGGCCGCACGCATGCTGGCGAGGTCGTGCTTGCTGGCGGCGTCGAACACGAGCTGCTTGATGCGCTCCTGGCGGAACGGGGATTCCCAGTCGTAGGTGAGGAGGTGGGGATAGTCGCGATCGACGATGCGGGCGTTGGCGGTGCCGATGGCGCCGATGTTCGGGCTGTCCTCGCGCGGCAGCTCGTCGAACTTGAGGTAGCCCTTCCAGTCGTAGGCGTCGTCCCAGCCCGGCACCGGCGCGCGGCCGGCGACCTGGTTGGCGGGGCTGCGCACCGGCACCCGGCCGGGCGCGATCAGGCCGATGTGGCCGGCGGTGTCGGCCACCACCATGCTCTGCATCGGCACGACGAACAGGCGCATCCGGTTCATGTAGTCGGCCACGCTCGTCATGTCCGGGTCGAACAGGCCGGCGGCAACGGTGGTGTCGTCGTCGGTGAGGGCGGTCCATTTCAGCGCCGCCACGTGGTTGGCGGCGAGCAGGCGATCGAGGTTGCGGTAGAACCCGGGCAGCACCGGGCCGTGGCGGGTGCGGCGGCGCTCCACGGTGCGCACGCCGGCGCCCTTCACGGCGATGCGCATCTCATCGACCGAGAACGGCAGCCAGCCCTCTGGGGCGAGGTATTCGCGCGGGTTGTCGGGGTTCACCTTCTCGATGAAGATATCCTCCACGTCCGCGCCGGTGTTGGTGAAGCCCCAGGCGAGGTGGTCGCCGCGGCCGAGCACGATCAGGGGCACGCCGGGCAGGCTGGCGCCCACCGCGTTGGCGGCCTCCGCGCCGGGCCGCTCCAGTGCCAGGTGCGCCAGGTACCAGATGGCCGGCGCCTCCAGATGAAGGTGCGGGTCGTTCGCGAGCAGGGGCTTGCCCGAGCGCGTGCGCGCGCCCGACACCACCCAGTTGTTGGAGGCGCCCGTACCCACGAGGTCGCCGACAGGGTGGGCGAGGGGATCGCCCGCCAGATCGCCGATCGGGCCGTCGTGCGGATCGGCGGAGCCGGCCCGGCGCGTGGGGGCGACCGCGCGCCTGGCAGGCTGGTTGAGGGGGTAAAGTTCGGCGATCTCGGGCAGGTGCGGCGGGGCGTCGGCGGCGTCGAGCGGCATCAGGTCGCCGATCTCGGCCGAGGTGAGCCCCTGGGCCGCCAGGCTCAGGCGCAGGATCTCCTGGTTGATGTTCATGGACAGCGTGAGCGCCATCAGCTTGACGATGACGGTGCTGTCGGCCGGCCGCCACGGCTCGGGCTGGTGGCGCAGCAGCAGGAACTCAGGCGGCAGCCGGGGTTCCAGGAGGCCGAGGGGGCGCGCAATATAGGCGTTGACGCCGCGCGCGTAGGCCTCCAGCGCTTTCGTGGCAGCGGCCGGCAGCCTCGCCAGCGAGCGCTCGGCGTGGCCATAGAGGTCGAGGGTGCGCAGGAACACGTCAGCGCCGAAGGTGCGCTCGCCGAAGATCTCGGAGAGCCGGCCCTGTCCGGTACGGCGCTGCAGCTCCATCTGCCACAGCCGGTCCTGGGCGTGCACGAAGCCCAGCGCCATGTAGAGGTCGTCGGCGGTCTTGGCGAAGATGTGCGGTACGCCCTCGCGGTCGCGCACGATGTCGACAGGCGCCGACAGGCCGGGGATGGCAAGCGTGCCCGAGGCCGCCGCCACGGTGCTGCGCAGCACCGCGTAGCCTACGCCCGCGGCGACGGCGGCAAGGCCGGCCAAACCCGCCAGGCCGATGCCCAGCCATTTCAGGATGCGCTTCATGCGTGGTCAGCCTCGAGTCGGGCGAATATCACATGCGGTTAGCCGCCCGGCTCGGTAAAAGCGAGTCCTACTTCGCCGCGGTCGGCGCGGCAGAGCCCACCTCCCTTTCCAGCTTGGCGATCTGCTCGCGCAGGGCCTTCGCCTGGCCGTTGCGCTGGACCATGCGGATCTGGATGCTGCCGACTTCGCGGCCGATCTCAGTCCGCCCGGCCGCGTCCGTGGTCGTGCCGTACTTGCGTTGCGTGTGGAAGATGAGCTGCTGGTCCTGCCGGTTCGCCTCCTCCAGCTGTCGCACACGCTCTTTGAGCTGCGACAGCTCCACGAGCTTGACGGTGAGCTGCGGATCGGGCTTGCGCCTGAGCTCGTCCTCCAGCTGCCGCAGGCGCTCTTGCAGCGCAGCACTGTCGGACGGAGGCGCGTCGGGCGTCACCTTGGGCAGCATGCCGGGCGCTGACGCAAGCTGGAAGTAGAAATCGCCCACCAGGGCCGAGTGGTCCCACGGCACCTGCCGGTTGGCGGTCGCCGCCAGCACCTCCTTGCGCACGTCGACCATGAGGGCGGTGAGGCTCTTGCCGGGCGTCCGGACGGCCTTGGTCAGCGCCGCGGTGAACGGCGAGTTGCGGCCGGTGCCGTCGGCGGCCACGTCGCCGGGCTTGGTGGAGTAGGCGATGAAGGTGCCGACCCCGCCCTGCACTTCCGCGAGCCCGCGGCCGACGCCGGCCGAACGCGTGCCCATGGCGCGGGCGAGGTTGCGGGCGAGCGGGTTGTCGCGGCAGGCGTCGAGGAACACGATGGTGGTCTTGCCTTCGCGGTCGAGTTCCATCTGGCGCATGACGAAATCGAGGCCCACGGTCTCGAAATCGAGGTCGCGCTCGCCCTGTAGCCGGGCGTCCACGGGCACGAGGTAGTTGCGCAGGCCCACCTGCAGGCCGTGCCCGGCGTAGAAGAGGAGGCCAACGTCGGCGCCGACAAGGGCGCGCGAGAACTCGTGCACCTTGGCGTCGAAGGCGCGCTTGTCGAGGTCGAGACCCAGGATCACGTCCATGCGGACGCTCTTCAGCGCCTCCGCCATGTCGCGCGCGTCGTTGGTGGGGTTCAGCAGCTGGCCGGCGTTGGTGTAGGCCGAGTTGCCGATCACCAGCGCTACCCGTTTCTCGGCCGCGGCCGGCGCGACCAGCGCCAGGACCGCAACGAGGGCAGCAACCGCGGCCGGAAGGACGTCGGCGAGGCCGGCCGCGGCAGAGCAGACGCCGAGCCGCTGCCGGCACCTATCTTCCGAGCCATGTCGCCACACGTGTTCCGACATGCGTCCCGACATCGGCGATCCCCTCCCTCACGTCTCCCGGTCGGCCCGCATCAGGCGCGGCGATTTGGACCGTTCCAAGACGATGGAGGTGCGTCGCTGCGCGGTCCCGTTTGGAGGGCTTCGCACCGGCGTGAAGCGGCGGACTGCGGCCTTTGCCCTGCGCCGCTCAGGCCGCTACGCCGCCTCGAACACGCAGCCTGACAGAGACTTGCCCTTGTCGGAGGCGAGGTAGAGCGCCAGGGAGGCCACGTCGGCCTCGCCGGAGAGCCTGGGGCCCGGCTCGCCCAGCGCCGTCTCCGGGGCGATGGCGTTGAAGCGGATGCCGCGACCGGCCCATTCCTCGGCCTGCGCCCGCGTCAGGTCCACCAGCGTCGACTTGGCGAGCGTGGCGAACGCCTGCCGGGCACCGCCGGGGCGCCCCGCCAGCGTGGCGACATTGAGAATCAGCCCCTGCGTCCAGGTCACGCCCATGCGGTTGGCCGAGATGCGCGCGACCTGGAGGGGCAGCTCCAGGTGCGCGGCGATGAGCCGGTCGATGTCCTCCACCGTTACCGCCGGGTCGAGGTGTGCGGCCTCCAGCGGCACCAGATTGACGACGGCGTCGAGCCCGCCGAACGCCTGCACGGCACTCTTGGCGAAGCGCACGGTCGCCTCGCCGCCGCCCACGGGCCCGTAGACCCTGGCCTCCAGCGCGTGCGGCGCCACGATCTCGGCCACCGCCTGCATCGGGGCGCTGGCCTCGGCGAACTGCAGGATGACGCGGCCCCTGTGCTCGGCGAAGGCGCGCGCGATGTCGATTCCCGACCGTCGCGTCACGCCCGTGATCAGCACGCGCTTGCCGACAAGCTCCGGGTAGGCGGGCGCCGACAGGGCACCCTCGATGACGCTCATCAACATTGGGGAGGTTCCTCCTGACGCAGCCACGTCGGCTTGGAGTTGGCGGTGGGACTTCCGCTTCTCCGGCCGATTCGGCTAACAAGCCCTAAACGTCCCTACACGCGGGTGAGATGCAAGGCCGATTCGGGTGCCCGTATGCCGGAATCGGGCCGACTCACCGGCGCCCATGTGGCGGAAGAGGGGCAGGGGTTTCGGGATCAGGGATTGGCGTCCAGTCCCTAGCCGCTAGTCCCTAAACCCTGATCTTCGTGCGTCATTCCGCCGGGGGGAGCTTGGAGTCGCACATGGCTGTTGCTAGAAGTGCGCACCCTTCATGCGAAGGGCGGAAGGCTCCACCCGCACGGCAGAACGGCCGCAACGTTCAACGCTTCAGCCCTGGGAGACCGCCATGGCGCCGCTCGATATCAAACCCAACGAGCTCGAGCCGTACTGGGTGCCATTCACCGCCAACCGCGCCTTCAAAAAGAACCCGCGCATGTTCGCCGGCGCCAAGGGCATGCACCTTCTAAAGCCCGACGGCGCCAAGGTGATCGACGCCACCTCGGGGCTGTTCTGCGTCAACGCCGGCCACTGCCGCGAGCCCATCGTCAAGGCCATCCAGGAGATGGCGGCGACGCTGGACTACGCCCCGGCCTTCCAGTACGGCCACCCGAAGGTGTTCGAACTGGCCTCGCGGCTCGCCCTGCTGGCCCCCGGCGACCTCGACTACGCCTTCTTCGCCAATTCCGGCTCCGAGGCGGTGGATACGGCGCTGAAGGTGGCGCTGGCCTATCACAAGGCCAGGGGCGAGGGCGCCCGCACCCGCTTCATCGGCCGCGAGCGCGGCTACCACGGCATCGGCTTCGGGGGCATCTCGGTGGGCGGCATCGTCGCCAACCGCAAGCAGTTCGGCAACCTGCTTACGGGCGTTGACCACCTGCAGGCCACCTACAACCGCGCCGAGCAGGCCTTCACCAGGGGCGAGCCGGAGTGGGGCGGGCACCTGGCGGACGAGCTGACCCGGCTCATCAATCTGCACGACGCCTCAACCATCGCCGCCGTGATCGTGGAGCCGGTGGCGGGCTCGACGGGTATCCTGCCCCCGCCCAAGGGCTACCTCGAGAAGCTGCGCGAGATCACTGCCCGGCACGGCATTCTCTTGATCCTCGACGAGGTCATCACCGGGTTCGGCCGGCTTGGCCACTGCTTCGCGTCGGAGCGCTACGGCGTCACCCCCGACATGATCGCCTTCGCCAAGGGCGTTACCAACGCCGCCGTGCCGATGGCCGGCGTGATGGCCTCCAAGAAGATCTACGACGCCTTCATGACGGGCCCCGAGCACCTGGTGGAGCTGTTCCACGGCTACACCTACTCGGGGCATCCGCTGGCGGCGGCGGCCGGCCTCGCCACGCTCGACCTCTACAAGGACGAGGGCCTGTTCGAGCGCGCCGGCAAGCTGGAGCCCGTCTTCGCCGACGCCATGATGAGCCTCAAGGGCCTGCCGAACGTGACGGACATCCGTACGGTGGGCCTGCTGGCGGGCATCGATCTGGAGTCCCTCCCCGGCAAGCCGGGCCTGCGCGGCTCCCAGGCCATGGAGCACATGTATCACGCGCTCAATATCTACGTCCGGGTGGCCATGGACACCCTGGTCGTGGCCCCGCCGCTGATCTCTGCCGAGTCCGACCTGGCCGAGATCCGCGACCGCGTGGCGAAGGTGATCGAGGCGGTGGCTTAGGGCTTGCGCAGACCCGCTTGCTCCAACCCTTCCTGTCTGCAGCAGGGGTTGTTCAATCGTGCGCGACTCCGGGTACCGGCTCGGATCGTTGCCGTCCGCGTCATCCGCGCGTTGCCGGAACAACATACGTTGCGCCAAATAAATTGCGCCTCCAACTGAGCATCATCGAAAGCTGGTGATAGGGACGCCCCTGCGGTTGCCCGCCCCATCCCCCGGCGACGATCCTATCCGAGCGATTCGTTCTCGATTCACCTGGTAGGTTCGCGATGACCCAACAGTTTGCCGCACCGGAGCCGCAACTCGTCGCCCAGGAGCCGGCCTACGGGCGCTTCGCCGACGGCCTTGTCATCGTATCGGCGACGCTGATGTCGCTGGCCGCGGGGGCTTGGCTGATCGGCCACCTGGATCTCGACCTCTCCTACGCGATCCTGGCGGCGCTCGGCGCCTACTGCGCGCTGCTCGTGCTGCACCTGTCGATGCGCCGCGCCGTCATGGGTGGCGGCGGCGCCGAGACCGAAGCCGCCGACGGCGAGAACGATGTGCACTGGCAGACCGGAGCGGCGGCGTTCGAGGCTGCGCTCTCGCGCCACACCGCGCAGGCCGAGCTGTCGTCCATGCCCGAGGATTTCCCTGTGCCGCGCTCCTGGAGTGAACAGCTGCCGATGCCCGACGAGCAGGACGCCGCGCAGGCCTTCAAGTATCGGCCCGCGCGTCTTCCATACTTCGAGGCCGGCGACGAGGCGCTGCCGCCGCTGAACGAGCCCGCCGGGGCACCGCCCGAGGCGGGGCCGGGCGCCCTGCCGGGCGAGATCAACGTCGAGGTCATCCAGGACCTCATCAAGAAGCTGGCGGACGAACTCAACGGGCCTCAAGGCCGCGAGGACAATGCCGAGGGCGAACCTGCACCAGGCGCCAGGCCCGAAGGCATGCTCGGCCGATCGGCGGCGGCGCTCGACACCGCGGCCCGCGCCATGCGCGCCGGGCAGGCCGAGGTCCGCGCCGGCTCGCCTGCAGCGCTCGCTCCGCCCGCCGGCTCCCGCTCGCGCGACCGGTCCGTGGGCAATGGGCCGCCGCCGCTCGATTCGCAGCTGGCGCGCATCGCAGAGGCGGTGGCGGCGGAGCGTTTCGACGTGCTGATCGAGCCGATCCACGCCTTGTCCGAGGGGCGCCCGCGCCACTACGAGGTGAGCATGCGTCTGAGGACCGCGGACGGCGAGCAGATGGAGCAGGCCGACTACACGCGCGCCGCGCAGAGCTCGGAGCTGCTGCCCCATATCGACGCCGCGCGCATGCTGCGCGCGGCGCGCGTGGCCCGGCGTCTGGCCGAGCGCGGCCGTCAGGGCTCGGTGATGTCGGCCATGGCCGGCGACTCCATCACCGACAACGGCTTCCTCGACACGGCTGCGCAGCAGACGGCCAACGACGGGCGCGTCCGCCTGGTGCTGTCCTTCGCCCAGAGCGACGCGCGCGGCTTCACCCCGGCGCACGCCGAGGCGCTGGGTGCGATGGCTGCGTCCGGGTTCGCGTTTGCGCTCGAGGACGTAACCGACCTGGAGATGGACTTCGGCCGGCTCAAGGCGCTGGGGTTCGAGTTCGTCAAGCTCGATGCCCAGGTGTTCTTGGACGGCATGCAGGCGCCGGGCGGTTGCATCCCGGCCGCCGATATCTGCCGCTACCTGTCGGAGTTCGGCCTGACGCTGATCGTCGGCGCCATCGAGGACGACTGGCTGCTTGCCAAGGTGATGGGCTTCGGCGTGCTGTTCGGCAAAGGCACGCTGTTCGGCGGACCGCGCCTCATCAAGTCCATGGAGCCCAATACGGCGGCGGCATGAGCGGTGTCAGACCCTCTGGGTCTGACACCGTAGCACGGCGCCGGCGGCAAGAATGGGGTCAGACCCGCAGGGCCTGACCCCATCGTTGCACCCGCGCATTTCTGTGTGCTATTGTCACACATATGGCCAGCAGCGATACAGCCCCGACCTCGGTTCTCAGCGTCCGCGTGAGCGACGCCGAGCGTCAGCTCCTGCAGGATGCCTCCGACGAGACGCGCACGTCGGTCAGCGATTTCGTGCGTCGCAAAGCGATCGAGGCGGCCGAACTGCAGCTTATGGAGCGGCGGCTCATCACCATCCCCGCCGAGCACTGGGATCGCATCGAAGCCTGGGCGGCCGCACCGGCGCGGAAGGCCAAGTCGCTGCCGCGG
>DATBKR010000235.1:0-3321 GCA_036555805.1 Hyphomicrobiaceae bacterium
GACGGCGTGGGTGACCTTGCTACGCAACTCCAGCAGCGGCGGCAGGAACCCGACGACCACCAGCACCAGCGTGATCGCGACACCGGTGTAGTCGGAAAGCTCGCCGCCGCTGTACCAGACGTAGGCGACGTTGACGATCCAGAACCCCAGCACGATGCTGGCGCCGCGCACGCTCATCTGCAGGAACGGGCGGTATTGCCGGTCGTGCAGGACCACCTCGATCGCGGCGCGGAAGCCGTGCCCGGCGATGGCCCAATGGGTGAGCAGCATGTAGCCGGCCACCATGACCCAGATGAAGCCCATCAGCAGCCACTCCACGCACCACATGGCGAAGAGCAGTGCATCGGCGGCCGGGCCGGCACCTTGGCCGCCCCCGCCTTCGGTGAGGTAGCGGTAGTCGTAGAGGGAGAACGGCACGGCGGCGGCGGCCGCGATCAGGACGCCGGGAAGGCCGAGCACGAGCCGCATGCGATGGCGCGCCGCCGCGTCGGCAATATCGAGATGGGCTATGCCGGCCAGGAACGTGCGGGCGAAGGCCGTCGCAAACAGCCGCAGCGTGATGAAGTGCGCGGCCAGGAAAAAGGGCTGGCTCTGCCACTCGCGGCTCGCCAGAAATGCGCCTGCGTCGGTCGCGAGCCCCAGGCCCAGGGCCCAGCACCCTATTGCCAGCGCGGCCACCGCCACCAGGAAGTTGCGCGGGCTGCGCGGAAGCCATCGGTCGATAGCCGCCAGCCTCTCGCCTCGGAGTGAGGCATGGGGAAGCTGCTCCTCCATGGGCGAGGGACGCGACATCGCTTTCCCATCGGCACCGCGCTTCGCCAGCTCACGGCGCAAGCGCAGGTATTGGCGGAACAGGATGAGCAGCGTGAAGAGGAGCGCCAGCGACACCAGTGCCGATGCCGGAACGAGCCACGCCGGGGCGGGCCACCCGTCGATGGCGTCGAGCACCCCCGCCAGTCTTTCCTGCCAGTTCATTGGCCGTACCCCTCCCGCCTCATTGTGCGGTCGCCCGCAGCGATGCGCAAGCGGACGGGTCGATGGCCGGTGTTAAGTCCTCTCAGCGTGCCTTCTTGGCGACGCATCGAATGGGCGGCCGGTCGATGCCCGGTGCGTCTGATCGGGTCAGCCTCGCTCAGGTCAGATCGGTGTTCGCTGATGCCGCCGTTTGCCCTGGATAGCGAACGCCTTCAGAGCCGACAGCATCTGGTTGCGCGATGCCGCCCCGAGCGATGCTTCGACACGCGCCTCGTGGGCCGCGGCCAGCGCCTTGATGCGCTTCAGCTTCCGCTGGCCATCGTGGGTCAGGAACAGGGCATGTGAGCGCCGGTCGTTGGGCGATGGAAGGCGGCGGGTGAGGCCGCGCCCCTCCAGCCCGTCGATGAGGCGCACCAATCGCGAGCGCGCTATGCCCAAGGTGTTGGCGAGGTCGGCCTGGGAAAGCCCGGGATTGGCGTCGATGACAACCAGGACCGAGTATTGGGCGGGGCGGATATCGAAGGGCGCCAGGGTGCGGACGAAGTCATGGAATATCCAGACCTGGAACCGGCGCACGAAATAGCCGACGTGTCCGTTGAGCACGCCGAGTTCGAGCGCCCGCGTCTTGCCAGGCGCACGACTGCCGGAAGCGGGCGCCTCGATTTCGCCGTGCGCTGCGGCTTCCTTGAGATGCAGCCTGGTCACACGCGGCCTTTCATTGTTGACGGCATCTGTTGTCCTAGGCAACAATGCTGCGAAGTAAGATCGAAAGTCAAAAGACTTCGCGTGCCTACGCCATCACGGCTCGCTCCGCCTGAAGCATTTGCGCCAGAGTGCGAGCGGCGGCAGACCGAGCAAAGGGAGGACCTGCAATGACGAGCAAGCTGCACTGCAATGCCGCGCGCGCACGAGGCGGCATCACGCGGAGGACGTTCGCAGCCGGTATTGGCGCCGCGGGCGTGCTTGCGGGCTCAAGCCCCTTTGCCATCGGCCGCGCGCAAGGCGCGGCCTTGAAGGTCGGCGTGCTGCTTCCGCGCTCCGGCGTGCAGGCCGGCATCGGGCAGGACTGTCAGCGCGGTGTGGAGATCGCCGCAGGAATTCTGAAGGGCCTGGGTTTGCCCGACCTTGCCATCATGAACGGCGACACCGAATCCAGCGTGGAAGTAGCGCGCTCCCGCGCCGAGCGGTTGATCGGCGAGGGCGCGCAGCTTCTCGTCGGCGCCTTCGACTCCGGCCAGACCACGGCCATCGCCCAGGTGGCCGAGCAGAAGGGCATCCCGCTCGTCATCAACATAGCCGCCGCCCCGCCGATCACCGAGCAGGGCTACAAGTTCGTGTTCCGCAACTTCCCGACCGCGCCCATGATCCTGGTCGACGCGTTCGGCAATCAGAAAGAGGTGTTCGAGGCTGCCGGCTCCGCACCGAAGTCGGTCGTCTTCATGCACGTCAACGATACCTTCGGCACGGCCATGCAGAAGGGCATCGGCGCCGTGATGCCGAAGTTCAACATGCCCTACACGATTGCTGAGACGATCGCCTACGATCCGGCGGCGCGCGATCTCTCGGTCGAGGTGGCAAAGGCCAAGGCAACGGGCGCCGAGGCGTTGCTCATGGTCAGCCGGCTCAACGACGCCATGTTGCTCACCCGTGAGCTCGTCAAGCAGCGCTGGTCGCCGATGGCCGTGCTCAGCATGGGGCCCGGCTGGTACGAGGACCAATACCTCAAGACGCTGGGCAAACTGTCCGACGGCCCGCTGAGCTTCGTGCCCTGGTACGATCCCAACAAGAAGCTGAGCAAGCAGCTCGAGGCCGCTCTCGCCAAGGCGCATCCGGGTATCAATCTCAACACCAACCACATCTACACCTTCGAGGCGCTGCTGGTTGCCGCGGATGCCTACAAGCGGGCTGGCTCCGCCGATCCCAAGGCGCTGGCCGATGCCATCCGCGCGACCAACATCACCGACAGCGTCAGCATCGGGCCAGGCATCAAGTTCGATGCCAAAGGCCAGAACACCTCCTTGAAGAACGCCGGCATCCAGAACCGTGGCGGCAAGCTTGTTACCGTCGCGCCCAAGGCCGCGGCCAATGCCAAGGTCGAATGGCCGTTGAAGCCCTACGACAAGCGCGGCTGATGCTGCGATAGCCAGATCCGGCTCCGGCCGCATGCGCGGCCGGGGCTCCGATCGGTGGGATCGTCCGGTGCCTGCAGAGATCTACCTCAACGTCGCCGTCAGCGGCCTTCTGACCGGGCTCGTCTACGGCCTGATGGCGCTCGGCCTGTCGGTGATCTTCGGGGTGGTACGGGTCGTCAATTTTGCCCACGGCGAGATGATGACCATCGCCATG
>DATBKR010000236.1:0-1831 GCA_036555805.1 Hyphomicrobiaceae bacterium
ATGCGCGAGAAGTATCCCGATGTCCTCGGCGACAAGACGCCCGACGTTCAGGAGGCGGATCTCAGCGCGCGCGGCCTGGGCACCATGTACCGGCTGGTCGTAGGCCCGCCCGGTTCCCACAACGCGGCGTCGGGCGTGTGCGCCCAGCTCAAGTCCGCGGGCTACGTGGGGTGCTGGGTGAAGGAATACTGAGCCGTCGTGCCGCGCGAGGCCCCGTCGTCAGCGCAGCCTGGCCGGTCGATGTCGCTCAATCGAGGCATGGCCCGGCGCACGGGCCTGAAGTTCAGCCTGTGCGCGATCGCGGCTGGTCTTCTGTGTCGCCTTGCGCCACGAGAGGACGGCGCGGCGCACCCGAGGGCGCCGCGGAAGGCCTGTCCCGCGGAACCCCCCGAGCGGGACGCCGGAACCAGGACAGCGACACCAATGCTGGCATCGTTCATCACCGCCCTGGCGGGCACCGAGCTTACGCCCGACGAGGCCGCTGCGCTGCGCAGCGCCCGCCCCTGCGGCGTCATTCTGTTCGCCCGCAACGCGGCCGATCCGGAGCAGGTGCGCCGCCTCACCGCCGCCGCGCGCAACGCCGTTGGCCACGACATCCTCGTGCTGATCGACCAGGAAGGCGGCCGCGTGCGCCGTCTCAGGCCGCCCAACTGGCGCGACCTGCCCTGCGCTGCAGCCTACGGTCGGCTCTACCGCGACGATCCCGCCGCGGCCTGTCGCACGGCGCGGCTGGCGGCGCAGCTCACGGCCGCGGAGCTGCGTGGCGCGGGCATCAACACCAACTGCGTGCCGGTGCTGGACGTTCCAGCCCCCGGCAGCCACGACATCATCGGCGACCGTGCCTACGGCGCCGCCCCCGACCAGGTCGCAGCCCTGGGCCGGGCGGTCGCCGAGGGCCACATGGCGGGCGGCGTGCTGCCCGTGATCAAGCACGTGCCGGGCCACGGCCGCGCTAACGCCGACAGCCACCTCGAGCTGCCGGTCGTCACCGCGCCGCGGGCCGAGCTGGAGCGCACCGATTTCGCCGCGTTCAAGGCCTGCGCCGACATGCCCGCCGCGATGACCGCCCATGTCGTCTATACGGCGATCGATCCGGCACGGCCCGCCAGCGCCTCGCCGCAGGTGATCGCCGAGGTCGTGCGCGGCGCCATCGGCTTCGATGGGCTCCTCATGAGCGACGATCTCGGCATGCAGGCCCTCTCCGGCACCCTGGCGGAACGCGCGCGCGCTGTGCTGGCCGCAGGCTGCGACGTGGCCCTGGTCTGCAGCGGCGACCTGGCCGACACCGAGGCCGCCGCTGCAGAGGCACCGCGGCTCTGCGGAGACGCCCTCCGCCGCTACCAGCACGCCTGCGCCATTTTGCAGCGACGCGAGTCGTTCGACCCGGCGGAAGCCGAGGGCTGCCTCGCCCACGCTCTGCGCGCGGCCGGGCGCGCGCTGGCCTGAAGCCGGCATTGCGCGTTCACGCCTGAATCGGTGTAGTGTCCGGCGCTCCACAGGTTATCCACGGGCGCGTCCCTGCACCGGGGGCGCTGAACGCACGATGGTCACAGCGAATCGAGACGCGGCCGATCAAGGGGCGGGGCAGGCCTTCGGGGGCTGGGAAAACCCCGCCGACATGCCCAACGACAGCGAGGCGCTGATTGTCACGCTGGAGGGCTTCCAGGGCCCGCTCGACCTCCTCCTGGTGATGGCACGCACGCAGAAGGTGGACCTCGCCAAGATCTCGGTGCTGGCCCTGGCGGAGCAGTATCTCGCCTTCGTCGAGCGAGCGCTGAAGCTCAGGCTGGAACTGGCGGCGGACTATCTGGTGATGGCCGCGTGGCTCGCC
>DATBKR010000237.1:0-1831 GCA_036555805.1 Hyphomicrobiaceae bacterium
ATGCGCGAGAAGTATCCCGATGTCCTCGGCGACAAGACGCCCGACGTTCAGGAGGCGGATCTCAGCGCGCGCGGCCTGGGCACCATGTACCGGCTGGTCGTAGGCCCGCCCGGTTCCCACAACGCGGCGTCGGGCGTGTGCACCCAGCTCAAGTCCGCGGGCTACGTGGGGTGCTGGGTTAAGGAATACTGAGTCGTCGTGCGGCGCGACGCCCGGCCGCCAGCGAAGCCTAGCCGGTCGATGTCGCTCAATCGAGGCATCGCCCGGCGCACTGGCCTGAAGTTTAGCCTGTGCGCGATCGCGGCTGGTCTTCTGTGCGGCCGTGCGCCACGAGAGGACGGCGCGGCGCGCCCGAGGGCACCGCGGAAGGCCTGTCCCGCCGAACCCGCCGAGCAGGACGCCGGAACCAGGACAGCGACACCCATGCTGGCATCGTTCATCACCGCCCTGGCGGGCACCGAGCTTACGCCCGACGAGGCTGCCGCGCTGCGAAGCGCCCGCCCCTGCGGCGTCATCCTGTTCGCCCGCAACGCGGCCGATCCGGAGCAGGTGCGCCGCCTCACCGACGCCGCGCGCGACGCTGTCGGCCACGACATCCTCGTGCTGATCGACCAGGAAGGCGGCCGCGTGCGCCGTCTCAGGCCGCCCAACTGGCGCGACCTGCCCTGCGCCGCCGCCTACGGCCGGCTCTACCGCGACGATCCCGCCGCGGCCTGCCGCACGGCGCGGCTGGCGGCGCAGCTCACGGCCGCGGAGCTGCGTGTCGCGGGCATCAACACCAACTGCGTGCCGGTGCTGGACGTGCCGGCGACGGGCAGCCACGACATCATCGGCGACCGTGCCTACGGCACCGCCCCCGACCAGGTTGCAGCCCTGGGCCGTGCCGTCGCCGAGGGCCACATGGCGGGCGGCGTGCTGCCCGTGATCAAGCACGTGCCGGGCCACGGCCGCGCCAACGCCGACAGCCACCTCGAGCTGCCGGTCGTCAGCGCGCCGCGGGCCGAGCTGGAGCGCATCGACTTCGCGGCGTTCAAGGCCTGCGCCGACATGCCCGCCGCCATGACGGCCCACGTCGTCTACACGGCGATCGATCCGGCACGGCCCGCCAGCACCTCGCCGCAGGTGATCTCCGAGGTCGTGCGCGGCGCCATCGGCTTCGACGGGCTCCTCATGAGCGACGATCTCGGCATGCAGGCCCTGTCCGGCACGTTGGCTGAGCGTACGCGGGCTGTGCTGGCCGCGGGCTGCGACGTGGCCCTCGTCTGCAGCGGCGATCTCGCCGACACCGAGGCTGCCGCCGTTGAGGCGCCGCCGCTCTGCGGCGACGCCCTCCGCCGCTACCAGCGCGCCTGCGCCAATTTGCAGCGGCGCGAGGCCTTCGATCTGGCGGAAGCCGAGGGCTGCCTCGCCCACGCTCTGCGCGCGGCCGGGCGCGCGCTGGCCTGAAGCCGGCATTGCGCGTTCACGCCTGAATCGGTGTAGTGTCCGGCGTTCCACAGGATATCCACGGGCGCGCCCCCTGCACCGGGGCGCTGAATGCACGATGGTCACAGCGAATCAAGACACGGTCGATCAAGACGCGGGGCAGGCCTTCGAGGGCTGGGAGAACCCCGCCGACATGCCCAGTGACAGCGAGGCACTGATTGTCACGCTGGAGGGCTTCCAGGGGCCGCTCGACCTCCTCCTGATCATGGCACGCACGCAGAAGGTGGACCTCGCCAAGATCTCGGTGCTGGCCCTGGCGGAGCAGTATCTCGCCTTCGTCGAGCGAGCGCTGAAGCTCAGGCTGGAACTGGCGGCGGACTATCTGGTGATGGCCGCGTGGCTCGCC
>DATBKR010000238.1:0-2745 GCA_036555805.1 Hyphomicrobiaceae bacterium
CGTGCGGCGCCGGGAGGGAACGCCCGGTGTCGAGCGCCGCGTGCCCAGACGGGACGAGACCCGATCAGCGTTGCGAGCGTCCCGACGGGGGAGGAGGCGGGCGCCCGGTCGGCCTGATCAGCGTTTTCTGCCGCGCTGACCCGTCTAGCCTCATGGGACTATGCCCCAAACCTATGAACTCACCGTAAACGTGTGGGGAGATGAAAGGGCCTACCCTCGATAGCAAACGTCTGATATTTGAATCGGATGGGGGACAGGGCACGCGCGTTTTGCCGAACTGAACTTTGTTGGAAAAATGGCGAGCGCCGCCCGGCAAGACAGGAAGTCGGCTGCATTTACAGGAGGTTAAGCAGGGCGCGGACAGGCATCTGCAGGAATGCTACACTATGCAGGAAAAAGTGCAGAAGGGCGACCGACCCGCGGTGGAAAGAACGTGGAAAAAGTGGCCTATGCTGCACTGCAATATGCAGGCTTGACTTGGGAAAACAGGAGGTTAAATACGGCGCCGGATTCGCACCGGCAGGAATGCTACAGTGTCAGCGAAAAATGCGAAGGTCCGGGGAGAGTATGGGGAAATCAGCCAGTAGTCGCGCGGTCAAGAAGCCCGTGCCCAAGGTGTCTGCTGTGCCCGCCAACAACAATGGACGTGGACATGACGTGCAAGCGGTCAGACTCGTGAAGACCTCTAACCGCACCAAGGGGGGATCGTCCGCACCGATCATCGCCCTGCCGGAGGGATACCGGCCCACTGAAAGCGAGCCGTTCATGAACGAACGGCACAAAATCTACTTCCGCAACAAACTGATCGCCTGGAAGGAGGAGATCGTCCGCCAGAACCGCGAGACGCTCCACCTCCTGCACGAGGACTCGGCGCAGCACGCCGACTTCGCCGACCGGGCCACCTCCGAGACCGACCGGGCGCTGGAACTGAGGGCGCGCGATCGCCAACGCAAGCTGATCGCCAAGATCGATGCGGCGCTCGCCCGCATCGAGGACGGCAGCTACGGCTACTGCGAGGAGACCGGAGAGCCGATCGGGCTCCGGCGCCTCGACGCCCGCCCCATCGCCACGCTGTCGCTGGAGGCGCAGGAGCGCCACGAGCGGCGCGAACGCGTCTACCGCGAGGATTGAAGCGTCCTGCGCGGGCGGCGGCGTCGTCAGCGCCGCCGCCGATCCCTCTGGCCTTCGCCGCCCAGCTTTCCAGGCTCAGCTTCCCTTGACGGCCGTCAGCTTCTGCTCGCCGCCGACCGGTTCGCCACGGCCGCCGCCCGGTCCGGCCGCGGGCCGCCCCAGCGCCTCGGCCAGATAGCGGCGCATCGTATCGAGATCGTTGAGCGTCACGTCGAGCTGGTTGGCCGGCAGCCCGATGCCCACTTCCCTGAGCTCCTTCAGAATCGCCACGCGCAGGTCCGACTGCACACCGTTGGCCTTGTCGATATCCGCGAGCGAAATGCGCAGGTTGAAGGTGAGCGCGCTGTCGCCGAAGCCCTCGAGCGTGGCGCCCGGCGCCGGGTTCGGCAGCACCAGCGCATGCGCCTCCGCGCACTTCGTCAGGATGGCGATGACCTGGTCCGGGTCGCAGCCGGGGGCGACGGCGACCTTCACGCTCGCCGCGCCGCGCCAGTCGCGGTGCGACCAGTTGACGACGCGCCCCATGATCAGCTCGGAGTTCGGCACCATCACGCTGGCACGGTCGAAGGTCTCGATCTCGGTGGCGCGCACGCTGATGCGGCGCACGTAGCCCTGCTGGTCGCCCACCACGACGCGGTCGCCCACCTTGATCGGGCGCTCGATGAGCAGGATCAGGCCCGACACGAAGTTGTTGACTATCGACTGCAGGCCGAAGCCGATGCCCACCGACAGGGCGCCGGCGACGATGGCGAGGTTGGTGATGTCGAAGCCGGCGTAGGACACGGCCACCAGCGCGGCGAGCGCGATGCCGGCGTAGCCCACCACCGTCTCGATGGAGTTGGCGATGGACGGGTCGATGCGCGAGGCGACCGCCCGCTCGCGCATCCAGCGCTGGATCAGCCGCGTCGCGAACAGGAGCGCGATGAACAGCAGGATGCCGGCCAGGATGCGCACCAGCGAGACGCGGAACTGGCCGATCTCGAAGCCGAACAGGAGCGAGGTCAGCCAGTCGCGGATGTCGGCCGGCGCGAAGCCCCACTGCAGCATCAGGAAGGGCAGCACGCAGAGCGCCAGCGCGAAGGTGAGGGCCGCCTCGGTCAGCCGGGCGAGTTGCTCGCGGCGCGGCCCGTCGAGCCCGAACTGCCGCCCTATCAGGCCGCCGAGGGCCCGGCTCTGCTGGGTGGGCTCGCGCGTGAACGCGCGGATCGCAAGATAGCCGAGCCAGCCGAGCAGCACGACGATGCCCGTGACCAGGAGCTGCTCGGCGACGAAGCGGGCGAGAGCCACATAGCCCAGCAGGGCGGCGGCGACGATGCCGAGCGCCACCAGCCACAGCGGCAGCTTGAGCCAGCGCGGGCGCTGCCGCGGGCAGGCCGTCTCGCTGCCTTGCGGCGTGAAGGGGGTGAGCAGCAGGCCGATCAGCAGCGCGGCGAAGGCGAGGCTCGTCACGACCGACTGCGCCACGGTGAGCGTGAGCGGCACGTAGAAGGCGCGGCACACCTCGGTCAGCACGCCGTCGAGGGCGTACACCGCGGCGATGGCGCTGAGCAGCCAGGCGACGCGCCGGGCGGGACGGTCGGCCAGCGGCACCAGCCGCCACTGCGGGGCCGACGG
>DATBKR010000239.1:0-6619 GCA_036555805.1 Hyphomicrobiaceae bacterium
AACCTATACTAGCGCGAGGGTTGTAAACTTACCACTGCAAATGGGGCCCAATTGCGCAGCGATTTGCTCGCGCCGACATCAATAAAGTGCGAGTGCACAGGTCAGAATGGGATGTGGCGACCCGCTACGCACGCGGCAGCGCGCGCGTTGGCACCAGCACGCTGCGCTCGAACACGAGAAACACGGTGCCGTCCGACTTGAGGCCGCGCGTGCGCACCGTCACCACGCCCTGGCCGGGGCGGCTCTGCGACAGGCGCTTGGAGAGCACCTCGCTGTCGGCGTAGATCGTATCGCCAACGAACACGGGGGCGGTCAGTTCCACCTTGCTCCAGCCGAGATTGGCGATGGCCTTGGCGCTGACATCGGCCACGCTCATGCCGGTGACGATGGAGAGCGTGAGGCAGCTGTTCACAAGCGGCCGCTTGAACTCCGTGTCCGCCGCATAGGTGGCGTCGAAATGCAGGGGGTGCTGGTTCATGGTGAGCAGCGTGAACCAGACGTTGTCGGCCTCGGTGATGGTGCGACCCGGACGGTGCTCGTAGACGTCCCCGACCTCGAAGTCCTCGTAGGAGCGGCCCAGGTCCTGCCGGAAGCGGCCGGGGGCGATTTCCGTGGTGCCAGGCATCGTGGGTTCTCCTGTGGGAGAAATGGGGAGTGGGAGCGGTAGGGAGTAGGGCGGATTAGGGCGAAGCCCCTAATCCGCCGATTGGCGCCGCGCGATGTCACGGCGGATTACGCTTCGCTTCGCTACGCTAATCTGCCCCACTCCCTATTCCCTCCGTCGCGCTCGCCGAATGCCGGCTCACGCAGTGTCGGTCGGGCGGGCTCTTCGAGAAAGCGGACGACGGGGGCGATGTGCTCTCGGCCGAGATCGTCCGTCAGAACCGCGCCGCGGGTGCGCACCTGCGGGTCGTCGAGGGCTTCCCTGAGCGTGTTGACGGGGGCGAAGCTCACGTCGAGCCCGTCGAACCACGCCAGCCAGTGCGCCAGCGGCTTCTCGCGGAAGACGCCGGCCAGGAATTCGATCACGGGCTGCTGATGCGGCCCCGGCCCGCGCTCGCACAGGGGCGCCAGATCGGGCCGGCCCAGTCTGTCCAGCAGAGTGTGCACGAACTTCGTCTCCTGCGCGCCCAGCACGAGATGGCGCCCGTCGGCGGCCTCGTAGATCCGGTAGAAGGCGGAGCCGCCGGTCGTGCGCTCGTGCCTGGGGTCCGGCTGCGGCAGGCCCGCCATGGCCGGGCCCATCACATTGGGCAGGGCGGCCAGGGCGGCGTGGTGCATGGCGACGTCGATATAGTCGCCCCGGCCTGTCTTCTCGCGCCGGTAGAGCGCCATCAGCACGCCCGACAGCGCCTGCAGCGAGCTGACGATATCCGCCACCGCCACGCCCGGCATCGCCGGCGCTCCGTCGCCGCCCAGCGTGATGCCGATCGCGCCGGCAAGCGCCATGGTGGCGAGGTCGTGCGCGGGACGGTCGCCGTAGGGCCCGTCCTGACCGAACGCGCTGATGGAGCAGTAGACGATGCGCGGATTCACCTGTGCGACGGCGGCGTAGTCCACGCCCAGGCGCCGCATCACGCCGGGCCGGAAGGACTCCACGAACACGTCGGCTGTCTCGCACAGTTTCAGGAGGCGCGCGCGGCCCTCCGCCGACTTGAGGTCGATGACGACGCTTTCCTTGCCGCGGTTGACGTTGCGGAAGAACACCGTGCTCGGCCCGTCCGCTACGCCGATGTGGCGCCCCGGATCGCCGCCCGGCGGCTCGACCTTGATCACGCGGGCGCCGTGGTCCGCGAGCGCCATGGTGAGGTAAGGCCCCGGCAGGAACACCGACAGATCGACGACAGTGAGGCCCTCGAGCTTCATGCCGATCTACCCGTCATCCCGGACGGAGCGCCGGGAGCCGGAGGCGAGCGGTGCTCCGATCCGGGACCTCGTGAGTTCGACTCGTTGATGGAGGTCCCGGATAGCCTCGCCTGCGGCTCGGCTTCCGGGATGACAGGTGCTCTTGTCAGCAGCGCCTCATTGTCGGCGCCCAGGGCTGAGCACACCGTCTGCTCCAGGCGCTCACCGTCGATCTTGAGGGGGTTGGCCAGCATCCTGAAGTCGGGCTTGGCCGGATGCGGGACGGTGCGCACCATGCCGACGGTCTCCACGAACGGATTGGCCACCGCCTGGGCCACGTCGTAGACGGGACCGACCGGCAGATGTCCGGTGAGGATCTGGAGCCATTCCGCGGTGGTCCTCTCGCGCATGGCCTCGTCGAGCGCGTGCGTCAGCTCGGCGCGGTTCTGCCGCCGCGCCGCGGCTGTGGCGAAGCGGGCGTCGGCGACCTGCTCGGGGTGGCCGATGAGCCGGGCCAGGGTCTCCCAGTCCTTCTCCTTCATGCACATGACGTAGATCCAGCCGTCCCGGGTGCGCACCGTCTGCACGGGGCTGATCGACTGGTGGGCGCTGCGGGCCAGCCGCGAGGGCATGGGGCCGCCGTTGATGTGCCAGGTGCCGGGGTAGGAGAGCTGGTGCATGGCCACGTCGAACAGCGAGACGTCGACGTCGCAGCCCTTGCCGGTCTGGCGCGCGTGGATGATGCAACTCAGGAGCCCGAGCACGCCGGTGATCCCGGTCATGAAGTCGATGAGCGAGGAGCCGAAGCGCTGCGGCGGGCCGTCCGGCTCGCCCGTGAGCGACATCAGGCCGGTCTCGGCCTGCATCAGAAAATCGTAGCCCGGCCAGGCCTTGCGCTCGTTGTCGCGGCCGTAGGCGGAAATGTGCAGGCAGACGACGGCGGGGTTCACCGCGGCGAGGCTGTTGTAGTCGAGCCCCAGCTTCTCCGGCTGGTCGCCGCGCAGGTTGTTCATGATCGCCTCGGCCGTGGCCGCCAGCCGGCGCAGGCTCTCGCGGCCGTCCGCGCTCTTGAGGTCGAGGGTGACGCTCAGCTTGTTGGCGTTGAAGGTCTGGAAGTACTCGCTGTCGGCGTTCCCGAGCAAGCCTGGGCCGATGTGGCGCGCCGTGTCGCCACCGGTCTCGCCGTTCTCGACCTTGACCACCTCGGCGCCGAGGTCGGCCAAGAACATCGAGCCGTAGGGGCCGGCGCCGAACTGTTCGACGGCGAGGATGCGGGTGCCTGCGAGCGGCTTCATGCGATTGGGTTCCGCTTGATCCATTGCCTGGCGATGATGATGCGCTGCATCTCGTTGGTGCCCTCGCCGATGCACATGAGCGGCGCGTCGCGGTAGAGGCGCTCCACGTCGAACTCCTTGGAGTAGCCGTAGCCGCCGTGGATCCTGAGCGACTCGATCGCGTTCTCCAGCGCCGCCTCGGAGGCGAAATACTTGGCCATGCCCGCCTCCATGTCGCAGCGCTCGCCGCGGTCGAAGGCGGCGGCCGCATCGAGCGTCAGCAGCCGGGCCGCGCGTGCCCTGGTGGCCATCTCGCCCAGCTTGAGCTGGATCGCCTGGTGCTCGCAGATGGGCTTGCCGAAGGTCTTGCGGACCTGCGCATACTCGGTTGCGAGCTGCAGCGCACCCTCGGCCACCCCCACGCCGCGCGCGGCCACGTTGATGCGCCCCAGCTCCAGGCCGCCGGTGGCCTGGATGAAGCCCCGGCCCTCGACGCCGCCGATCAGGTGGTCGGCGGGGAGCCGGTAGCAGTCGAACACGAGCTCGGCGGAATCGATCGATTTGTAGCCGAGCTTCTCCAGCTTGCGGCCCACGGTGAGGCCGGGCCCCTTGGGCGCGATGAACAGGCTCATGCCCTTGTGGCGCGGCTGCCCCTCGGGGTCGGTCTTCACCAGCAGAGCAACGCAGTTGCCCTCGATGCCGTTGGAGATCCAGGTCTTGGTGCCGTTGATGACGTAGCTGCCGTCCGGCTGGCGCCGCGCCGTGGTGCGGATGGCCTGCAGGTCGGTGCCGGCGTCGGGCTCGGTGAGGGCCAGGCCGCCGCGCACCTCGCCCCTGGCAAGCCGCGGCAGCCAAGTCTTCTTCTGCGCCTCGGTGCCGAACTTCTGGATGGCCAGCGCCAGCATCAGGTGCGAGTTGAAGATGCCGGTGACGGCCATCCAGTCGCGCGAGATGCGCATCACGATCTTGGCGTAGGTACCGGCAGGCAGGCCGAGGCCGCCGTACTCCGGCGGTATCGTGGCCCCGAACAGCCCCAGCTCCTTCATCTGCTCGACGGTCTCGGCCGGGTAGCGGTCGGCGTGGTCGTATTCCCTGGCGATCGGCTTCACCTCCTTCTCGCACCAGCGGTCGATGGCGGCGAGCAGGGGCGCCTCATCGTCGGGATCGGCGTTGCGGAGATCAGGCGTGGCGTGCATGGGTGTCCTGGGGCTTTCCTCTTGGCCGGCCTTGTTAGATCGTCCCCGCCGCTTAGTGGAAGACTGCCACAGGGCTCGCCGCCACAACAAGCGCCCGCCGCGCATGCGCCCTCTGCCGGATGCCATGGACAACACGAAGCGTACGAATCAGAGTAAGTGAAAGGCCACGGAGCCGTAGGGTTCCGACAACAAAGGGGCCCGGTACTTCTTCCCAGAGGACCGGGGCCAATCCCAGATCGCCTGGGCCTTCGGTCTTGTCCCTACGGGCCGAAGGCCCTTTTAGGTTTTGCTGCTCGCGACCTCAGGCCAACGGCAAGGCCGCGTCATCACCCCAACCCAAGAAATCATCTGCCGGCGTGCCTCGGAACCTGCCCGATGGGGTTCGAGGGTTTCTGTGCCAAATGGTAGGGTCGTGCCCTCGACAAGGGTCATCCATGGGGAAAGACGTAGAAGCCTTGAGCAAGATCGCGCGGCGATACGAGCGATTTGCAATGACGGAGGCGCGTGGCTCTTCACCGATCTACGAGCGCCTTGCCCTTGCTGTCGCCGGTTCGCCGGAGCTGCTTGCCTTTCTCAGGTCGCTGCCTGACGAGCGCCGCCAGCCCAATCTCTTCTTGGCCGCGATCCGCCACGCGGGCGGCGTGCCGAGCGGCGGGCACGCGATGGAAGAAATTGTGCGCGGCCAGGCGTCCCGCATCAGAGACCTGATGCTGTCGAGAACAACGCAGACGAATGAGCCCGCCAGATGCTCGATCTTGCTGCCGGCGCTGGCAGGTCTCAACCAACCCCTTGCCCTGATCGAGGTCGGCGCCTCCGCAGGGCTTTGTCTTGTGCCCGATCGGTACGGATACGACTATGGCAGGCACTGCATCGAGCCATCCCCGCCAGCGCCCGCCGGTGCCCCAGTATTTCAGTGCATTGCGAGCGCCGCCACACCTCTTCCGCCTGCGCCGCCGAACGTCGGATGGCGGTACGGCCTGGACCTGAACCCGTTGGACGTAAAGTCGCCGGCAGATATGGAGTGGCTTGAAACGCTGATCTGGCCGGGGCAGGAACACCGAGCCCAACGTCTGCGAGCTGCCATCGAGATCGCGCGCGCTGACCCGCCGCCCGTTCACCGGGGCAATCTTCTGACGGACCTTCCTGCCGTTGCCGCGCTGTCGCCGAAAGGAATGCGGCTCGTCGTTTATCATTCGGCCGTGCTCGGCTATGTCCGCTCGCATGCGGACCGTGAAGCATTTGCCAATACCGTTCGCCAATCTGGTGCCGTGTGGATCAGCAACGAGGCGCAAGCTGTCTTCCCTCAATTGATGGGAGCCGCGCCTCCGCCCCCGACGCCCGGCCACTTCTTATTGGCGGTCGACGGGAAACCTGTTGCCTGGACGGGTCCGCACGGGCAGTCGATCGACTGGTTCGCGAGCTGACCAGCTCGAGGTCTCACAAGAGGGCCAGTGCGCGCAGGCCTTCTCGATACGTCGGGTAGAGCAAGTCGACGCCCAGGTCGCGGCGGACGCGCTCGTTCTTCACGCGCTTGCACTCGCTCCAGAAGCTGGCCGCGACGCCGGTGAGCCCGGCCGCCTCGAAGGCTACGGTCTCGGGTATCGGCAACCCGATAAGCTCGGCGGCACAGGCCACCACGTCCTGGGGCGGCGCCGGCTCGTCGTCGCTGACGTTGAACACGCGGTGCGCTGCGTCGGTGTCGATGGCCGCCGCCAGCGCGCGGGCGATGTCGTCCACGTGGATGCGGTTGAAGACCTGGCCGGGCTTGACGATGCGGCGCGCGGTGCCGGCCCTGAGGCTGTCGATCACGCTGCGGCCCGGCCCGTAGATGCCGGCGAGGCGGAACACCTCCACCCTGCGCCCGGTGCCCGTGCCGAAGTCGAGCCATGCCCGCTCGGCCTCGGCGCGGCGCAGGCTGCGCTCGGTGAGCGGCCGGACGGGGTTCGTCTCGTCCACCCAGGCGCCCTTGGCGTCGCCGTAGACGCCCACGGTGGAGAGATAGCCGATCCAGGTCAGATCCGGGAGGGCCGCGATGTCATCGGCGAAGTCGCGCAGCACCGCATCGCCTTCGAGATCGGGCGGGATGCTGACCAGGAGATGCGTGGTGCCGGCGAGGAGGCCCTTCACCTCGGCCGAGGGGCCGTCGCCCTTGTAGGCCGCGAGACGTGCGCCGGCCTCGGCGGCGGCCTCGGGATTGGTGCGCGTGCCGGCGGCTTCCGTGAGCCGCGGGCTGAGTTTGCGCGCCAGCGCCTCGGCCGAATAGCCGTATCCGAAGCAGAAGAGCCGCATCAGGGAGCCTCCCTG
>DATBKR010000240.1:0-2575 GCA_036555805.1 Hyphomicrobiaceae bacterium
CGCTGGCACCGGCGGTGACGCCGATGGTGCGCGTGCCGCCCAACGGCGTCGAGAAGGGCCAGTGGCACGCCAAGCAGGCCCTCGATCTCGGCTGCTACGGCATCGTGTTCCCGCACATCTCCACGGTGGACGAGGCCTACAACGCGGTCGCCGCCTGCCGCTATCCGCGCCTCAAGACGGCCGCCCGCTACGAGCCCGCCGGCATCCGCGGCGACGGCCCCACCGCCGCCGCACGCTACTGGGGCCTCACCCAGCAGGAATATTACGCCCGCGCCGACGTCTGGCCGCTCGACCCCAAGGGCGAGGTCTTCGTCACCCTGCAGATCGAGGACATGAAGGGCGTCGAGAACCTCGACGACATCCTCAAGAAGGTGCCGGGCATCGGCGCCATCCTGATCGGCGAGGGCGACCTGTCGCAGGAGCTGGGCTTCCCGCGCCAGTACGAGCACCCCAAGGTGCTGGAGGCCATGGCGCACGTGGTCGCCACCTGCAAGGCCAACGATGTGGTCGTCGGCCACCCGCACGTGGAGGCCGGCAACGCCGAGCGCATCCTCAAGGAAGGTTACCGTTTCCTGATGTGCGCCCCCGTCCGCAGCTACGGGCACCTGGACAAGGCGAGGCAGCTGGCGGGAAGGGCGTAGGGTGCAATGAGCGGCAGCGAATTGCACCGATGCGTGCTCTGATCGACCGCGCCGATCGTGGAGGGAGGGTTTCGGTGCAATGCGGCTTCGCCTTATTGCACCCTACGTTTCAGCTACGATTAACGCGAGGCAGCGCACCATGACCCCCGCATTTCCCCCCACCGGCAAGGTCCGCCTCAGGACCAACCTCGCCGACCATCCGGTCGCGCGCGCGCTGAAGGACGGCACGGTCAAGTCCGACCTCGTCGAGTTCGACTTCTGCGGGCCGACGCCTGCGAATCGCGGGTTCAAGCCGATGATCCGCGAGGGTGCCTACGATGCGGGCGAACTGGCCATCGGCAGCTTCCTGCAGGCCAAGGTCTACGGCAAGCCGCTGGTGCTGCTGCCCGCGGTGGTGATGGCGCGCTTCCAGCACCACACCATCGTCTACAACGCGTCGAAGGGCGAGCTTGGGCCGAAGGACCTGGAAGGCCGCCGCGTCGCCGTGCGGAGCTACACGCAGACCACGGGCATCTGGGTGCGCGGCATCCTCAAGCACGAGCACGGCGTCGATCTCTCGCGGCTGCGCTGGGTCTGCACCGACGACGCGCACCTCGCCGAATACCGCGACCCTGCCACCCTCGTCGAGCGCCCCGGCTCCAGCGCCAAGCCGCTCGATAGGATGCTCATCGACGGCGACGTGGACGCCGCGATCCCGGCCGGCGACCTCACCAAGGACCACCCCCACATCCGCCACCTGTTCCCCAACCCCAACGAGCACGCCAAGGCGTGGGTGGCGAAATACGGCACCGTGCCCGTGAACCACTACATGGTCGTCTCCAAGGCCCTGGCCGACACCCGCCCCGACGCGGTGCGCGCGATCTACCGCATGCTGCAGGAGAGCAAGGCGCTCGCCCCGCCCCCAGACGACATCGATTTCTTCCCGTATGGGGTGGAAGCCAACCGCAAGGCCCTGGACCTGATGGCGCAGTACGCGGTGGAGCAGCAGATCATCCCGCGTGCGTTCACCGTCGATGAGCTGTTCGCGGAGGCTGCGGAGATTCTGGACCGGATGTAGGCCGTCTCCCAGGCACAGGCGAGGTTCCTGCAAAAGGGCAGGCGGACCGCAAAACATCGGCGCGGCCATGTCCGGGCGCGTCGGTTCGCGTGCGGGATGCCTGCGAATCATGTCAAAGACATCCGACATCGGCTAGCGCCCTGCGTGAGGAGGTGCAACCGGCGCGCTGCGAGTCGGGAAACGGTCCATGCGGACTTCGGCAATCCTGCGCCTGGGAGCCTCCGTCGTCGTGGCACTGCTCTCCCTGTTCTGCGTGGCGCAAGGCCAGGAGGACGACGAGGGGTACGGCAACGGCAACGAGGCCAGGCGCTCGACCTGGGAGCCCAGCACCTCGCTCACGTTCGAGCGCTACTTCGAGCCGTTCCCGCGCCTGCCGTCGGCGCGCGCCTGCCGCGACCGCTGCGTGTACGACCGCCGCTGCACGGGGTGGACCTACTACGACCCCAATTTCAGCGAGGCGGGCGAGCAGTCCTACCGGCTGCAGCGGGTGTGCGTGCTGGGGGCGGGGCACAGGGACAGGAGGTCCGGCAACCGACCGGGGCGCACCTCGGGCGTCGTGCGTGCGGAAGGGCCGCAGGAGTGCTGCGCGCAGGGCAACGGCGACGAGCGCCCGCGCAAGGACGTCTACCGCCCCCGGAATGGGGGCGAGGACTGAGCAGGGCCACAGCCGGCCCAACGCTCGGCCCGCGTCCCTTGCGTCCGCTTTCGACGACTTCCTGCCAAACGGCCGCCCTTTGCATGGTGAGATTTGACCCAACTGAGACATCGTCACGCGCGATTGGCGCGCGATATGATTGGATGGGTACGGGGTTGTCAAACCTGTCGCTTAGGGTGAGCCGATGCGCGTTCTCGTGAATGGTGTGCGGCTGTTCTTCGA
>DATBKR010000241.1:0-6440 GCA_036555805.1 Hyphomicrobiaceae bacterium
GCGGCGGCCATCGACATCGCCGAGCGCGGTGGCCTCTCGGGGGTGCACGTCACCTTCCTGACCGAGGGCGAGTGGACGCGGCTCGGCGCCCAGGGGCTTCTGCAGCGCACGAACCAGCAGTTCCACTGGAGCAATGCCGACTACGGCACATTCGACGACTACCTCGCCACGCTCGCCTCGCGCAAGCGCAAGGACACGCGCAAGGAGCGCGCCCAGGCCCTCGACGGTGGCCTCGCCGTGGAATGGCTGCGCGGGCACGAGATCAGCGAGGCGCACTGGGACGTGTTTTTCACGTTCTACATGCAGACCGGCTCCCGCAAGTGGGGCCGGCCCTACCTTACCCGCAAGTTCTTCTCGCTGCTCTCATCGAGCTCTGTCGGCGACCGCTGCCTCCTCATGTTCGCCAAGCGCGGGAAGCGGCCGATCGGCGGTTCGTTCCACATGGTCGGCGGCGACTGCCTGTTCGGGCGTTATTGGGGCGCCGCCGAGCACCAGCCCTTCCTGCACTTCGAGATGTGCTACTACCAGGCCATCGACTACGCGATCCGGCACAAGCTGGCGCGCGTGGAGGCCGGCGCCCAGGGCGAGCACAAGCTGGCGCGTGGCTACCTGCCCACCAAGACCTACTCGGTGCACCATATCGTGGACCCGGCGCTGCGCCGTGCCGTCGCCCGCTTCCTGGAGCGCGAGCGCGCGAGCGTGGACGCAGCCTGCGAGGTGCTGGCCGAGCACGGGCCGTATCGCAAGGGAACGCCGGATCAAGCGTGAGGAGAACGGCCCGCCGACAACAGGTGGCTGCCCGGCCACCGCGCCATCGGGGCAATGCTCACCGCCCAGCCGAAAATCAGAAGCAGGAGCAGCAGGGCCGCCACCAGGGTGTCGACGCGCTCCAGGCGGCGCTTCGTCCGCTGTCGGGCGCTGCCGACGACATCCTCCCAGGTGGCGCTTTCCTTCAAGTTATTCATTGTTGGCACTCTGCAGTTTTGCCGAGGCGTCACCAGAATCGCATAATGCCATTGCCGGGGTCCCAAGGCTGTTGCCAACTTGACGCTACCGTTATCAAACCATTAACACGCCGGCAGCGCGCAGAGGATGTCTCATGGCCTACGATAGCGACAATGTGTTTGCCAAGATCCTGCGTGGCGAGCTGCCCGCCCACAAGGTCTACGAGGATGCCGACACCTTCGCCTTCATGGACATCATGCCGCGGTGCAACGGTCACACGCTTGTGATCCCGAAAGCGCCGGTGCGCAACATCTTCGATGCGAGCGCGGTGCAGCTGGTCGCCTGCATCGAGACCGTGCAGAAGGTGGGCGTGGCCGCGATGAAGGCATTCGCCGCTGACGGCCTGACGCTGCTGCAGGCCAACGAGGGCGCTGGCGGGCAGGTCGTGTTCCACCTGCACTTCCACGTCATGCCGCGGTGGCAGGGCAAGCCGCTGGGCCCGCCTGCCTCCGCCATGGAGAAGCCGGAGGTGCTGGCCGCCAGCGCGGAGCGGATCCGACAGGCGCTGGCTTCCTAAGCAGAGTCGCGCCGCCGGCCCGACGCAAGCTTGCCGCGCCAACGGCGGGAGCCTGGCAACGTCGAGGGCGACGCGAAGATGGGCACCTCCGTTCATCGAAGACCAAAGCGTCTTGTTACCGTGTTGGGCTCCGTTCTGATTCTCTGCTTGATTGGGACAACGGCGATGGCGCAGCAAGGTGACCGGCCGCCTGTCGAGCTGGAGACCACTGTTGCGCTTGGGAACGTCAAAGGACGCATCGATCATCTCGCTGTCGATCTTGCGCGCAAACGCCTGTTCATCGCTGAATTGGAAAACAACAGTCTCGGGATCGTCGATCTGGACAGAGGCACTCTCCTGCACCGGATTAGCGGGCTGAGCGAGCCACAGGGCGTGGGTTACATTCCCTCCACCGACATGATCGTCGTCGCCAACGGCGGGGACGGCACGGTCCGCTTCTTCCGGGGTGAGGACTTCGCGGCCACGGCGCAATTGAAGCTCGGCGAGGACGCCGACAACGTACGGGTCAGCGCGAGGCCCGAAAAGGTTTACATCGGTTATGGTTCCGGGGCGTTGGCTGCGATCGACCCCGTGAGCCTGGCCACAATGAGGGAAATCACGTTGCCGACGCATCCCGAAAGCTTCCAACTGAGTCCGAGCTTACGGCGGATATTTGTCAATCTGCCCGACGCACACGCGATTGCTGTGGTCGATCGGGACGCGACACGGCCGCGCGAGAGCTGGGCTACGGGCAAGTACCGCGGCAACTTCGCGATGGCGCTGGATGACCAGAATCAACGTATAGTTGTCGCCTACAGGAAACCCGCAAAGCTCAGCGTTCTGGACATGCGCACCGGGGCAACGATTGCGGGGCGCGACACCTGCGGGGACGTTGACGATGTGTTCACGGATGCCAGGCGTCGGCGTGTTTACGCAACGTGCGGGGAGGGGTTTATCGACGTGTTTGATAGCCGCTCCGGCTATAAGCGCCTGGCGAGGATCGCGACGCGTCGCGGTGCGCGCACATCGTTATTCATCCCCGCGCTCGACCGTTTGGCCGTTGCGGTGCGCGCCAGCGAGACCGAGCCGGCAGCGCTTTGGATCTATCGCCCGTCGCCTTGAAGGGAGCAAGGCATGCCTGGCCACCGGCCGAAATGCGGGACGCTGTCGGCAGTTGGCTACGTGTCCGCGGCGCTGAGCGGTATCTTATGCGCGTCCGACCCAGCATTCGCCTATCGACCCTTCGACGGGACCGATGCCGCTGTGGCTGAGCCTGGGTACCTGGAGATTGAGCTGGGTCCGGCCGAATATAGGCAGCAGGGTTCCGAGCCCTTTCTCATTGCACCTGATCTTGTCCTTAATTTCGGGCTCACCAAGGAATTAGAGGCGGTATTCGAAGGACGCCTCGTTACACCCTTGTCGCCATCCGAGCCACCGGTCCTGATGGATGCCGGAATCTTCATCAAATACCTGCTCTTGGCCGGAGTCCTGCAAGACAAATCCGGGCCCAGCATTGCAACCGAATTTGGAGTGCTCCTTCCGGACACCGCCGGCGATTCGAACTTTGGCGCCAGCTGGGCAGTGATCGTATCGCAGCGCTGGGACTGGGGCACGGCTCACTTCAACGTTCAAACCCAACTCAACCGCGAAGGGCGCGCTGACCTGTTCGTGAGCACGATCGTGGAAGGGCCGCACACATGGAAGGTGCGACCGGTTGCGGAAGTCTTCTACGAGGATGATGTCGGGTCCGCTCAGACTGTCTCGGGCCTAATCGGTGCCATCTGGCAGGTCCGCGACGACCTGGCCTTTGATCTTGCGGCGCGGCACGCACGCGTCGACGGCCAGCCAGCGACGGAACTGCGAGCAGGCCTGACGTTCTCCTTTCCGTACAGGGGCGCGGCACCGAGCGTGAAGAAATAGATCGCTGCCTCCCCGCCGCGGCGCGTCCAAATGCCACAGATCGCAGAAGGGGCATGCGATCGCGACAAGCCCGGACTTCAGCATCGAGTGCCCCTCACCAGAATCTGGCTGGAGCTGGGCCCAGGATGGTACCTGGTCGAGTTTCGCCGCGTTCAGGTCTAATCTGGCGGCATGGCGGTTGTGCTTGTCATCGGCGCCAGCAGCGGCATCGGCCTGGAGACGGTGAAGCGCGCGCTGGCCGATGGCCACCGGGTGCGTGCGCTGGCGCGTCGGGCGGCGTCGATCGACATCCACCACGCGGAGCTGCAGAAGATCGCCGGCGACGCCCTCGACCGGGCGGCGGTCGCGGCGGCGCTGCCGGGAGCCGAGGCAGTGCTGCAGACGCTCGGCGCTCCCAGGGATCTCGCGACCACGCTGTGGGGCACGCGGCTGTTCTCCGGCGCCACCCGCGTCCTCATCGATGCCATGCGCGAGCACGGTGTCCGGCGCCTGCTGGCGGTCACGGGCCTGGGTGCGGGCGACAGCCGCGGCCACGGCGGCCCCCTCTACAACGCGATCGCCTTCCCGCTGGTGCTCAAGCGCATCTACGACGACAAGGACGTGCAGGAGCAGATGATCCGCGCGAGCGACTTCGACTGGACCATCGTCCGCCCCGGCCTCCTGAGGAACGGCAGGGCCACGGGGCGGGCCCGGGCGCTCACCGAGCCGAAGGACTGGACCATGGGATCGGTGACGCGCGCCGACGTGGCCGCCTTCCTGGTGCGCGAGGCCTTCGAGTGCCGTTTCGTGCGCCGGACGCCGCTGCTGATCGAATGAGCCGCTGGGCCGACGATCCGGACGGCGCGGCCGACGCGCTGATGCTGAGCAGCCTGGACGACATCGTCGCGGCCGGGCGGGTGCTGCTCGTCAACCAGGGCCGGGCGCTGCCGGTGGCCTTGCGCGGGCGCGGCGTGGAGGGCGCGATCTGGAACCGACGCCTCGTGGAGGGCATGCCCGCCGCTCCGTGGCCGCCTCGGGGGCCCTTCGACCTGGCGCTGGTGCGCCTGCCGAAGGCCCGCGACGAGCAGGCCATGACCGCGCACGCCGCCCTGAGCGTTCTCCGGGCCGGCGGCCGACTCATTCTCTACGGCGGCAACGACGAGGGTATTCGCCCGGCCGCGGCCATGCTGGACGAACTCACCGGAGGCGTGGAAACGCTCGCGGCGCGCGGCCACGGCCGCGTGCTGGCGGCTCTGCGTCCAGAGGACGCGCGCGGGCTGCGTGGGTCACTGGCCGCGTGGCGCAGGCTGTCGGAGATGGATATTGCCGGCCGCGTGCGCCCATGGGTGAGCTACCCCGGATGCTTCGCGGCGGGCCGCCTCGACGAAGGCACCGCCCTGCTCGTCTCGGCGCTGCCGTCGCTCGCGCCCGGCGCGCGCGTCCTCGACTACGGCTGCGGCGCCGGCGCCATTGCCGCCGCCGCGCTTGGCCTGCAGCCGGCGCTCAGGCTCGACGCCATGGACAGCGACGCGGTGTCGCTGGAGGCGGCGAGCGAAAATGTGCCCGTGGCCCGTCTCGTCCTCGGCGCCGGCCTCGCCGACGCCGGCCGCGCCCGCTACCACGCCATCCTCTCCAACCCGCCGCTGCACCAGGGCATTGCCGAGGACCGCAGCCTGCTCGGACGGCTGGTTGCGGACGCACCCGCGCATCTGGCACCTGACGGCTACCTGCAACTTGTCGCCCAGCGCCGTGTGGCCCTGGAGCGACTCCTCGCCTGCCACTTCGCCAAGGTCGAGATCGCCGCCGAGACGGGACGCTACCGGGTCTGGCGGGCTGGGGTCGAGGCGCGCTGAGGTGAGAGCGATCGCCGCTCCTCAGGTGACCTCGGTAGAGGCAAACGCTGCGCCAAGTGGCGGGCGGAGCGCCGAAGCTGCGCTTGAAGCTGGCGCGGGCACCGTCGGTTGGGTCGAGCGCCAGCGAGACCCAACCTACCGGGGCAAAACGGACATCCCGGCGGGCGCCTCGCGGCAGCAGGCATCGGTGCGGAGCCGGCCGTAGGCGGCGAACAGCCTGGAGCCGGCGCTACCGGCGCGGTCCATGTACGTCTCCAGCAAGGACGCGCTGCAGGCGCGCCAGGCGAAGATGTCCTCCGGACGCAGCTCGACGATCCGCATGCCCTTCTCGACGGCGAGCGCATAGGCCTCGGCCCTGATCGTCACGAAACGGGCCCACATGTAGTTCTGCGCATCCTGCCCCAGTTCGGTGAGGACCATTTGCTGCTCGGGCGTGAGCTTCTGCCAAGCCTGATCGTTGATCACGACCATAAACAGGCTGGGCGCGTGGCGCAGGTTGGTTATGGTGTCCGCCACCCGCCACAGCTCGCGCTCGCGCACGGTCATGATGTCGGTGGCAACGGCCGCAAGCCTGCCCATCTGCAGGGCGGCGTAGGTGTCGGACGGCGGGACCGACTGCGGCAGGCCCCCGCACACGCTCAACAGTTCCTTCGCCTGCTCGTCGGAGACGCCGACCGGGCGCACGACGATCGCCACCGGGTCGTTGGCCGGTACTTTTCTGGAGACCAGGATGCTCGAGCCGTAAGGCTCCCACCACAGCACATGCGTGTTGGTGCGGCGGAGGATCTCCCCATCGATCATCGTGCGGATCTCGCTTTCGGGCTTGGTGGCCGCCTCGATGAGGGCGTCGAAGTTGAACATGAACGGTTGCAGGAAGGCCGCGCAGAGCGGAACGTCCCTGGCGAACTGCGTGAGCGGGGTGGCGCCGATCTCGATCTCGCCAGAGCCCACCGCGGTCAGCACTTCGTGTTCCCCGTAATGCCGATCGGAGCCTTGCAGCTCGATGCGGAGCGTGCCGCTCGTGCGGGCCTGCACCTGGCGCGCGAACTCGCGCATGTTCTGACCGGTGGGGCTGTCGAGCGAGATCGGCAGGACCAGGCGCAACGGGGTGGTCTCCGCGCGCGCGGCGGGGGCGCCGACCAGGCACAGCACCGCAAGAAGCAGGCAGAGGAGGCCTGGCGCCGGGG
>DATBKR010000242.1:0-6227 GCA_036555805.1 Hyphomicrobiaceae bacterium
CTGGCCCAGGAGTTCCGCCGCGTTGCCAACGCCGCCATAGATGCCGAGAACGAGCGGGCGGAGTCGTCCGTGCTCGACCGCTTGATGGCCGGCGCCCGCTCGGTCGTCCGTCTGCGCAAGGCCAACTACGATGCGGACGACACAAGCGTGGAGGCCACCCTCGCCCGCATGGATGCGGCCCTCAAGGACGGCCACCTCGGCGAAGTGCTCGCGCAGAGCAAGCGGCTGCCGCCGAAGGCGGCGCTGGCGGCGGAGGGCTGGCTGCATAAACTGGAGGCGCGCACTGCCGCCGACCGGGCTGTCGCGGACCTCGAGGCCGCGCTCAAGGCCTCGCTGTCGCCCCCGGGCCAGCCGGGGCCGGAGACGAAGCGATGATCCGCATCGCCCTCTATCTCCTGGCCATCCTGGCCCTGATCGCGGGGCTGCACCGGCTCGCCCTTCGGCCCGGTACCGTCACGATCGAATGGATGGGCCATATCGCCGAGGTCAGCGTCTTCGCCGCGCTCGTTCTGCTCGCGGCCCTGCTCGCGGCCGTCCTGCTGGCGTGGTCGCTGCTGCGGCGCGTGTGGGCCGGCCCAGCGGCGCTTGCCCGCTACCTGAACCGCCGGCGCCAGCAGCGCGGGCTCGATGCTCTCACTGGCGGCATCATCGCCGTCGGGGCCGGCGACCGTGCGCTGGCCCAGCGTTACGCGGCTCAGGCGCGCAATGCCGTGCCGCACGAGCCGCTGACGCACCTGTTGCGCGCGCAGGCCGCGGAGATGTCCGGCGACCGTGCCACCGCGCGGCGCATCTTCGAGGCCATGCTGGCCTCACCCGACACCGAACAGCTCGGGTTGCGCGGGCTGTTCCTGGAAGCGGAGCGCGTGGGCGAGCGCGAGGCGGCCCGCCAGTTCGCCGAACGCGCCCTGCGGCTCAATCCGGGGCTCGGGTGGCCGGTGGAGGCCCTGTTCAACCTGCAGTGCCGCGCCGCCGACTGGCAAGGCGCGCTGCGGACGCTCGCCGTGGCGGAGCGCCAGCGCCTCCTCGACAAGTCGACGGCCCGGCGCCGCCGGGCCGTGCTCCTCACAGCACGGGCGCAGACCCTGGAGGACGACGCGCCCGACCGGGCCCTGGACCTGGCGCTGGAGGCGCACGGGCTCGCCCGCGACCTGGTGCCGGCGTCGGCCGTCGCGGGGCGCATCCTCGCCGCGCGCGGCAAGACGCCCAAGGCGGCACGCGTCCTGCTGAGGACATGGCGCCGGGCGCCCCACCCCGACCTTGCCGTGGCCTACGCCTACGCCCGGCCCGGCGACAGCCCGCGCGACCGGCTCGACCGCGTGCGCCATCTGGCCCGCCTCACGCCCAATCACCCCGAGGCGCTGATCGCGGTGGCGACCAGCGCCATCGAAGCGCGCGCCTGGGACGAGGCGCGCGAAGCCTTGAAGCCGCTGCTCGACGACCGCCTCACTCCGCGCGTGTGCGCGCTGATGGCGCGCATCGAGGGCGAGCAATACCGGGACGCCGGGCGCGCGCGCGAATGGCTGGCGCGCGCGGCCGGTGCCGCCCGCGACCCGGCCTGGATGGCCGACGGCGTGGCCTACGCGCGCTGGGGGCCCGTGTCGCCGGCAACGGGCCGACTCGACGCCATGCGCTGGGATGTGCCGGAGGCTGCGCCGGGCGAGGGCGCGGCAGCCGCTGCGGCGCTCGCCGCCCGGCTGGAGAGCCTGCCCGGACTGCGCGCCCCGAGCGAGGTGCATGTGGAGGCTCCGCCGCAGCCGAGCGCGCCGGCCAGGCCCCACCCAACACTCGTACCGAGCGAGGCGGCCCCGGCAGCGCCCGCGAAGCTCCTGCCCGCCGCCTCGGCGGCGGCGCCAGTCCCGCCCGGCCCTGCGTGCGCCTCGCCCCCGCCCGCGCCTGCGGAAGCAGCGCGGAGCGATGCCGCCACACCCCCCGCCGCCGCGCCCGCACCGGCGCCACCGGTCGGGGCCCCCCATGCGCGCCCCCGCAAGCCGGCCGAGCCCAAAATCTTCGTCTCCCCGCGCGCCCCCGACGATCCCGGCACCGACACCTCGGACATCGACGACCTCACGGGCTATCCCACCAAGGCCTGACCCCGCGGGGCGAGTGACGTGTCGCCGGCTTGCGCTCGGCGCTGACGGCCCTCAGAAGGTGAATGGGGATTGCGTCCATGATCCGCCATCGCGACGGCGCAGCGGCGGATTACGCTTCGCCGATCCGCCCTACTTCTCAAGCTGCTTGGGGCAGCGCTCGTACACGAACTTGTTGACCTCCCTTAGGAGGTCGCTGTGCACGATGCCGAAGGTGTCCTCGAGCTGGGCGGCGGTCCAGATGGCGCCCTTGACCACGCTCGGCGCCTCGATCGTGCCGATCCCCAGCCAGGCCTTGGTGGCCTTGCCGTTCTTGAACTGGAATTTCGGCGCGATCGACACGGAGACCTTCATCACCTCCTTCTCGCGCTCGATGTCGCAGCGGACGGTGTGGATCGGGAGTTTGTATTCGTATTCCGGCTTGGTCAGCGCGTCGATCATCTCCTGCCGCTTGGCCACCAGGTCGATGGCGCAGCGCACATCGCCGAAGCCCCAGGAGAGCTTCTTCTGCTCCACGCCCTCCTTGATCTTGGCGCCGGCCCACGTCTTCTGCAGGGCGCACGTGAGATCAGCCCCGCTCGCCTCGCGCTTGACCAGGATAGTGCACAGGTCCTTTGCGCACGCCTCCAGCTTTTCCTTCTCACCCTTGACCTGCTCCAACGCCGAGGCCCTGCCAACCACGAGGCCGGATAGCGACCAGCCCAGCGCCAGAGCCGCCACCAGCCAAGCCGCACCAGTCGATGCACGCATGAAAAAGTCCCCGAAATTCGACCGCTCACGCCATCTCACTTGGGGCCGGTCCATGCCGCCGCCCCGATGGCCGGCCCCTTCCTACGCAGCAATCCCGGCACGTCAATGTCAGGTTGCGCGTCAAACGCTTTCCTCCACACGGAAGGGGTTTTCCAGCCACGCCTCAGCTCGGAAGGCGGAGTCGGGCGTCGGGCTCGGTCGTCCCAAGAAGAGACCACGCAGGGAACGACTGCCGATACCTGACCCGACTTCCGACGCCCGACACCCGCATTTCCGCAACCTTTTGTTAACGCTTGCGATTAAAGATTCGTCCAAGCGATTTGCCCCCAAGGACCACCGGAGATGACCCGAGCGCTCAGCGGCGCGGACCCCGCGCGTCTGTCCTCCAGCCTGCACGCGGCCAACAACGACACCGGCCGGGTCGCGTTCTGCGGGCCCACCGTGGTGAGCGCCATCACCGGCTACTCGGTGAGCAAGGTGGAGGCGGAAGTGCACGCCTTCCGCAACGTCGCGCCGGGCCGACCGCCGGCGGTGAAGGGCACCCATCCGGAGGAGGTGGCCGCGGCGCTCGCCCACTTCGGCTACAGCATGCAACTCAAGGAGAGCTACACGCACCTGCGGCGCAAGGAGCGCCCCAGCCTGTGGGGCAACTGGATGCAGCGCCAGCGCAACCCGTGGGTGCACTACATCCTGGCACTCCACGTCGGCAAGCAGGGTCACTGGGTGGTGATCAAGGGGGTCAAGGTGTGCGACACCTACAGCGAGGGCACCTGGCAGTTCGTGTGCGACTGGCCGCACAGGTCCAAGCGCATCATAGAAGTCTACGAGGTCAGGCGGGCGCTGGACGTATGAGGTTGCAAGTCCCCGGAATCGGGCTTCAGGTGAAGCGATCAGAGTTGACTAGGGTTGTCGACTAACCTAACCCTTCCGCATGGCTATGGTAACCGTCCACGCCGCAAAGACACACCTCTCTCGCCTGATCCAGCGCGCGGAGGCTGGCGAGGAGATTGTGATCATGCGCGGCAAAACCCCGGTGGCGCGCCTGACCGCCCTACCGCAACATCCCGTCAAACGCCGCTTCGGCGCCTATCGCGGCGAGTTCGAGGTGCCCGACGGCTTCTTCGAGCCGCTGCCGGAGAGCGAGATTTCTGCGTTCGAAGGCGAGGGACACGATGCGGATCCTCTTGGACACCCAGGCGCTGTTGTGGTGGATGAACGGCGATCCGCGCATATCGGTAAGGGCGCGCGCAGCCGTCGGCGTGCCAAGCGCTGAAATCTTCGTCAGCGCAGCCTCGGCTTGGGAGCTGGCTGTAAAGGTGCGCTTGGGCAAGCTCCCGGAGGCCAGCCGCCTGACGCATCGCCTTGCCGAGAGCCTCGCGGAGCAGGGCTTCAAGAGCCTGCCAATCGGCCTTGAGCACGGTCGCCTCAGCGGATTGCTGCCCGGCGCCCATCGCGATCCTTTCGACCGGATGCTGGCTGCGCAGGCGCTCCTCGAAGACCTAGTGCTCGTCACCAACGATGCGGCACTGCCGAGCTTTGGTGTGAAGACCCTGTGGTAGTCCCATGCGACGCGGCGTGGCAGAGAAGATCATCCGGCTTGTCAAGACATCCGACGAGCTGCTTGGCAAGCTGGGCGCTCTCACGGGGGAGATCGAGGATGACGCGGAGAGGAAGAGCATGCGCCGCACCCCAACGGAATTGATCTGCGATGTGCACGAGAAGATCATCTCTCAAGATCGTCGAGCAGTTCCCGGCTCTGCATCACGGCAAAGAACCGTGAGGTGCCTCGCCCCTCACGCGTGGATGCAAGCAACGAAGTGGCTGGGTGCAAGCTCGCGCGTGGCGGGCACGCCCTTCTTGCAGTCTTCCGTCGCCAGCGGGCAGCGCGGATGAAACACGCAGCCCGCGGGTGGATTGAGCGGGCTCGGCAGCTCGCCCTTGATGATCTGGCGCGGGCGGGCGCGCTCGACCACCGGATCGGGGATAGGCGCCGCCGCCAGCAGCGCCTGCGTGTAGGGGTGCCGCGGCGTCGAGAACAACTGCTCGGCCGGCGCCTGCTCCACGATGCGGCCGAGGTACATGACGGCCACCTTGGTGGAGATGTGCCGCACCACGGCGAGGTCGTGGGCGATGAAGAGGTAGGTGAGCCCCAGCTGCTGCTGCAGATCCTCCAACAGATTGATCACCTGCCCCTGGATCGAGACGTCGAGCGCCGAGACTGCCTCGTCGCACACGATCACGTGCGGGTTGACGGACAGCGCCCTCGCTATCCCGACGCGCTGGCGTTGCCCGCCCGACAGCTCGTGCGGGTAGCGCAGGGCCATGTAGGGGAACAGGCCCACGGTCTGCAGCAGCTCCGAGACCCGCTCCGGCACCTCCGCGTTCGGCAGGATGCCGTGCACGCGCATGGGCTCGGCAATCATCTGCCCCACGGTCATGCGCGGATTGAGCGATGAGTAGGGGTCCTGGAAGATCACCTGCATGCGCTTGCGCACGGCCAGCAGTTCATCTCGAGTCAGGCGTGCCAGGTCCACGTCCTCGAAGCGGATCTCGCCCGCGGTGGGGTCGTCGAGCCGCAGCACCAGACGCCCGAGCGTCGACTTCCCGCACCCCGACTCCCCGACCAGACCCAGCGTCTCGCCCTTCCTGATACCGAGCGTGACGTCGTTGACGGCCCGGATCTGCCACGGCCGGCGCAGGAACCCCATGCGCACAGGAAAGAACTTGCTCGTGTGCCTCAGGTCCAGGATGCGCTCTGCGTCGCCCGTCGCCACCGCCTTGGCCGTGCCAAGCCCAGCCTTGGGCAGCGGCAGGAGGGCGTCGACCTCGTGCACGCGGTGGCACGCCACCAGGTGCCCGGCCTCCGCCGGCGCAAGCGGCGGCTCCTCCTCGCGGCATACGTTGGCGGCGAGGCGGCAGCGCGGATGGAACCGGCAGCCCTCCGGCGGCGCCACCAGGTTGGGCGGTGCGCCCTCGATGGTGGCGAGCTTGGCACTGCGCCCGCGGTCGAGCCGCGGCACGGCGCTGAGCAGGCCGCGCGCGTAGGGGTGCAGGGGGTGCGCAAACACGCGCTCGGCGGTCCCGCTTTCAACCAGCCGAGCGGCATACATCACGTTCACCCGGTCGGCGTAGCGGGCGACGATGCCGAGGTTGTGCGTGATGATGACCACCGCCACGCCGAGCCGACGCGAGAGGTCCTTCATCAGCTCCAGAATCTGGGCCTGGATCGTGACATCGAGCGCCGTGGTGGGCTCGTCGGCGATCAGCAGCTTCGGGTTGCAGGCCACCCCGATGGCGATCATCACGCGCTGGCGCATGCCGCCCGACAGCTGGTGCGGATACTGGTCGAGCCGGCTCTCCGGGTCCGTGATGCCCACCAGCGTCAGCAGT
>DATBKR010000243.1:0-4656 GCA_036555805.1 Hyphomicrobiaceae bacterium
GCGTTCTGCGGGCCGGGGTCCTGCCGGAAGCGCAGGCGCTTGCCGTCGGCCTGGCGCCAGTCGATGCTGGAGGGGTCGATCTCCGGCCCGTTGTAGGAGCCGTTCAGGACGCGGATCTTCTCTTGCTGCAAATATTCGGGCTGGGTGACGAGGCGCGGGATCAGGTCGAGCGTGGCCACGCTCTCCGGCACGCGCCAGTACGGGAAGAAATTGAGCGCCCGGATGGTGGCGCGCACGGTAGGCGTCGGCCGCTCGGTCTTGCCCACGATGGTGCGCAGGCGCAGGTCCACCTGGCCGTGCTCCACCGCCTCCAGCTGGAAGGCGGCGGCGTTGACCAGGACGTAGCGGTCGTCGTGCTTCTGCGCCATCAGCTCCCTGAGGCGCATCAGGTTCACACGCAGCTGGGCGAGGCGCCCGATCGCGGGCACGTTGAGCGCCTGCAGCGTCTGCCGGTCCACGCGCCCGGTGACACGCAGGCCGTTGTTCTCCTGGAAGCGGCGCACGGCCGTCTCCATGCCTTCGGAGTAGTCGACGCCGAACAGCGACTGCTGGGGCTTGCCCTTCCACTCGCCGCTGATGGAGAGGCGCCGGTAGAGCAGCGCGACGCGCTCGTCGTTGTCTTCGGAGCGGATCGGCTGCGTGCCCGGAATCATCGGCCAGCCGCCCCTGGAGACGATGGCCTGGTAGCGCTCGATTGCGCTTTCCAGCGCGTCGATCATCTCCTGGCTGCGCAGCGGGGTGCGGTCCGGCCGCAGATCGCTGAGCTGCTGCGACTGGCGCGAGGCCTCCTCCGCGTGCGCGGTCTGACGCGGCGCCTCGGACGAACTGAAGCCGGGAAAGCGCCTCTCCCACCATGCGCCGTCCTGGGCCGCAGCCGAGTGCGCCGCCGCCGTAAGGCCCAGCCCGAGCACGAACCAAAGCCCGCCACGCAGAACCCGGACATGGCTGAGGTGCCCACGCCAGCCTTTGCTTCGTGCCATCATCCCTGCCTTCCGGTCGCCCCCAACAGAACCAACCCTGCACAAACTGGCAAAGCGCGCATGCCCGCCGAAGAGATATCCCCGGCGCACGCGTCCTGCACCCCGTCGCAGCGAACCTCAATAGCTCCCGTGGCAAAGATATGGCCAAGCCAGGGCGTGTCACCATGGGCTGGCGCCCGGCAGCCATGCCGCGCGATAGTGGCTGCGTCGGCCGCGTGCACGCCTCAGCGCACGCATCGCGATGGACAAGTCCTGCCGAATTTCCCCCTGCGCAGAGTGGAGAGCCCCATGATCCCCGCCACAAATGCCGTGATCGCCGACATCGACAGGCGGGGCGTCGCCACCGTCATCCTCAACCGGCCCGAGGTGGGAAATGCGTACGACGAGGCGCTGATTCAGGGCCTCCATGCGGCCTTGGACGACATGGGCGCGCGGCCAGAAGTGCGCGTGATGTTGCTGCGGGGCAACGGCCGGCACTTCCAGGCAGGCGCCGACCTCAAGTGGATCGGGGCAGTGAGCCGGGCGTCCGCCGAGGAGAACGAGCGCGTGAGCCGGGCCACCGCGGAGGCCGTCGACCGCCTGAACCGCCTGCCGGTGCCCACCGTGGCCCTGGTGCAGGGCGGCTGCTTCGGCGGCGGGACCGGCATGATTGCGGCCTGCGACGTTGTGATCGCCGCCGAGAATGCCTCCTTCTCCATCTCGGAGGTGCGCTGGGGCCTGACCGCGGCCATCATCATCCCCCAGCTCCGCGATGCGATCTCGGCGCGGCAATTGCGCCGCTACGCGCTGACGGCCGAGCGGTTCGGCGCGGCCGAGGCGCAGCGCATCGGCCTGGTGCACACGGTGGTGCCGGCCGAGGAACTGGCCGCCGCCGGCGAAGCTATGGTGGCGCGGCTGCTGGAAAACGGGCCGCAGGCTATGGCCGAGACCAAGGCGTGCATCCTGGAAAGCGCGTGCGTCGGTTTCGACCGCACCACCTTCGACGGGCTGGTGAGAAGCCACGCCGCCAAGCGCCGCTCGGCGGAGGCCGCCGAGGGCCTTGCCTCGTTCGCCGAGAAGCGGCCGGCGCGATGGTCAGGGGCGCAGGGCGGATTCGGCGTAGGGCGGATTAACGAAGCGTAATCCGCCGTTACGCGGCGACGACGGCGGATTACGGGCTTCGCCCTAATCCGCCCTACGCCTACGTCAGGTCGAGATCGCCCAGCGTGATGTTCAGCGGAGGGACAAGCAGCGGCACCAGCCTTTCGCTCGGCGGCACGTCGACGACGCTCGCGTAACCGCCGGCCGACGGCCTGCGGTGCACGCGTGTCAGCAGTGTCTGGGCATCGACGACCCAGTAGTCGCGCACGCCAAGGGCGGCGTAGAGCGTCGCTTTGGTGGTGGAGTCGAACTTGAGGCTGGAATGGGCGACCTCGATGGCAAGCAGCACCTCGGTCGGCCGCACTGTCACGCCCTTGAACGACCTGGGGCAGATCAACAGGTCGGGCTCCACGTAGGTGTCGGCATCCGGTGGGCGCCAGCCGATCTCGGACGAGAGCCGAAGTGTGTCCGGGAGCCGCCGGATCATCCAGTTCATGATCTCGTCGCGCACGAGCTCATGCCGGTTGGCCTTGGGCGCCATCGGAACCAGCTCCCCCTGGATGAGTTCGACCCGGTCCTCCTCGGTGAGGATGCCAACCTCGATCAGCCGCTCGAACTCGGCCAAGGTCCAGCGCATCCTTGGTACACCGTCCGCGACCTGGGTGGTCGGGCGGACCTTTGGCCCGGTTTGAAGCGAACGTGCCATCTCGTTCATCGTATCAATGTAGCATGCCGATGCGACGCGTCCAACATCATCGCACGTCGTTCGGCGTTCCCGCACACTTGGCGGCGCGGTCGATGAGGAGCCGACGCTCGCGCGCGTTGCGGGTGAGGGAAGCGGCGCGCTCGAACTCGGCGCGGGCCTCGGCGAAGCGACCGAGCTTTTCCAGAAGGTCGCCGCGTACGCTGGGCAGCAGGTGATAGGCCTTGAGCGCGGGCTCGTTGGCGAGCCTGTCCACCAGCGCGAGGCCCGCCGCCGCGCCCGATGCCATGGAGACAGCCACCGCGCGGTTGAGCTCGACGATGGGCGAGGGCGCAACCTGCGCCAGTTCCTCATAGAGCGCCGCGATGCGCGCCCAGTCCGTGTCCGCCGCCTGGCGCGACCGCGCGTGGCAGGCTGCGATGGCGGCCTGCAGCAGATAGGGGCCGGGCGGGCCGCCCAGCGCCTCCGCGCGCGCCAGCGCGGCGAGCCCGCGGCGGATCAGGAGCTGATCCCAGCGCGCGCGGTCCTGGTGGAGCAGCAGGATCGGCTCGCCGTCGGGGCCGATGCGCGCCTTGAGGCGAGAGGCCTGGATCTCCATGAGGGCGAGGAGCCCGTGCACCTCGGACTCCTGGGGCGCCAGCCCGGCCAGCACACGGCCCAGCCGCAGTGCCTCCTCGCACAGCTGCGGCCTGATCCAGTCGCCGCCGGCCGTCGCCGTGTAACCCTCGTTGAACACGAGGTAGAGCACGCCCAGCACCGAGGCCAGGCGCTCGGCGCGCTCCGCCCCGCGCGGCACCTCGAAGGGCACCCGCTTCTCCGCCAGCGTGCGCTTGGCGCGCACGACGCGCTGGGCGATGGTGGGCTCCGGCACCAGGAAGGCGCGCGCAATCTCCTCGGTTGTCAGGCCGCCCAGCAGGCGCAGCGTGAGTGCCACCTGCGCCTCGGTGGACAGCACGGGGTGGCAGGCCGTGAACATCAGCCTCAGCAGGTCGTCGCCGATGTCGTCGTCGAGCGTGGCGTCGAGGTCGGGCGCGGCGCCCTCGCCGGTGATTTCCAAGTCGTACCCAAGCTCCTCGTGCTTGCGCTCGATCAGCTTGGCGCGCCGCAGCCGGTCGATGGCGCGGTTCTTAGCGGCGGCCGTCAGCCATGCGCCGGGCCTGTCGGGGATGCCCGAGTGCGGCCACTGCTCCAGTGCGGAGACGAGCGCGTCCTGTGCCAGCTCCTCGGCCAGCCCCACGTCGCGTAGCATGCGCGCCAGCCCGGCGATCAGCTTCGCCTGCTCGATCCGGAAGACCGCTTCGATGGCGCGATGGGTGGTCGCGTGGGTGTCGGTGGCCGTCACGGCCGCCGATCACACCATGCGATGCCGCAGGGCGCAATAGGCGTAGGGCGGGTTAGCGCGAAGCGCGTAACCCGCCTTTTGCGCGGGGCGTGGATGGCGGGTTACGGCCTGCGGCCTAACCCGCCCTACGATTTGGCGGCATTCCTGCGCATCTTCTCGCGCGTCGCCTCCTCGCGCTTGCGCTCCTCGGGCGAGAACACCTCGGGAGAGAAATCCTCCGGCTCGAAGATCGGGCGCAGCTCGCACTCGCCCTTGCCCAGAACCTCGAGGAAGCGCTTGGTCCAATGGATCGCCTCGTCCATGGACTTCACCTGGAAGAAGGCATAGGAGGCCACGAGTTCCTTGGACTCCGTAAAGGGCCCATCGATCACCGTGAACTTGCCGTCGGAGAGGCGGACCCGCTTGCCCTTCTTGCTGGGGTGCAACCCGTTGCTGTCGGCAAGCACACCGGCCTTGGTGACCTCCTCGATGAATACGCCCATGCGTTCGATCAACTCCTTGCTCGGGGGAGCGCCGGCTTCGCTGCCGGCGTCGGCCTTGAGCATTCCCAG
>DATBKR010000244.1:0-22626 GCA_036555805.1 Hyphomicrobiaceae bacterium
TCTTCAATTTGTCCGCGCTCAGTCCTGGCGTATCGTCATAGATCTTCTGAAGATCCTGATAGCCAAGGGGGCGATGTTTTGCTGTAGGCTTACCTGTAAACCCCATTGGGAGTTCAATTTGCGTCTTAAGAAAAATAGAACCAAGCAGAAGAGACAGGTCTGTTATCAGGCGTACTACTATCCGGTCTTCATTGAGCGCGGTCTGCTCGCTGAACTCATCACCCGTCCAAAGCCAACCCGCCTGCTGAGCGATTGGCTTAAGGTGCCCCAACAGAACGGTTTTCCCGACGCCTCTAAGGCCCGACAAAATGAGGTTCTGAGTGATAACCGTTTGGCCAAGCAGGCGCTTGAACTCCTCCTGTTCGCTAGACCGCCCAGCGAGGTATGGGGGCATGTGGCCCGCCCCAGGCATGAACGGGTTGGCAAACAAATCCGCTTGCATTCTTACGCTCCCTTCTCCAGTTGCGTAAACTTACGACATACCGTAAGTTTACGCAAGAGCGTAAGTTCGCGTAAGAGTGAACATAGTGCTTGACGGTAAGCATAGAAGTTCATATCATGCGCGACATGAACAAGCTGCCCCTAGCCAAGCGCGTCCAGATCCTCTCGCTGCTCTGCGAGGGTGCCTCCATGCCGTCGATCTCCCGCGTATGCGACGTCAGCATCAACACTGTCACGAAGCTGCTGGAGGACGCTGGCGAGGCTTGCGGGCGCTTCCACTACAACACCGTCAAGGGGCTCAAGTGTGAGCGCATCCAGTGCGATGAAATCTGGTCCTTCTGCTACGCCAAGCAGAAGAATGTCCCAACCGCCAAGGCTGCTGGCGAACAGGCCGGCAGCGTATGGACTTGGACCGGCCTGTGCTCCACCAGCAAGATGATCGTCTCCTACATGGTGGGCGACCGCAGCGCGGAGACAGCCAACATCTTCATGGACGACCTGGCGGGCCGCGTGGACGGCCGCATGCAGCTCACGACGGACGGTCTCCGTGTCTATCTGGATGCAGTCAGCGGCGCCTTCCATGGCCGGGAGATCGACTACGCCATGCTGATCAAGCTCTACGGCGAAGACGACAAGGACAAGGATTCAGAGCACCGCTACTCGCCAGCCAAGTGCACGGGCACACAGACCCAGGTCATCACCGGCAACCCCAACGAGGCAGCGATCAGTACCTCGCATGTCGAGCGCCACAACCTCACCATGCGGATGAGCATGCGTCGGTTCACGCGGCTGACCAACGCCTTCTCGAAGAAGATCGACAACCACATCCACGCGCTGTCGCTCTACTTCGTGTTCTACAACTTCTGCCGCATCCACAAGTCGCTGCGGGTTACGCCAGCGATGGCCGCCGGCATCTCCGACACGGTGAGGGACATAGAGTGGATCGTCGGACTGGTGGATGCCATGCAAAGGCCGCCCAAACCGCGCGGACGCTACATAAAGAACGGGACGCGCAGAATGCGGCGAGACGAACACAATCCAAACTGAGACACTACCCCTGTGGGGGGAGGCTTGACATAGGAACAAATCACGAACATACGGGCGAACAGCGGCTTTGGCGTCTCGACCAGGAAGCCCTATGTAATCTGCAATCCTTCAGGTCCCCGCGTGAACGAGCCCGCTTTCAAGCTGCCCCGGATCTCCGAGCAGATCTGGGATGCCAAATACCGCCTCAAGACCGCGGACGGCACCCCCGTGGACTGCAGCCTGGCCGATACCTGGCGCCGGGTTGCCGAGGCCATCGCCACCGCCGAGCCTGGTCCCGAGCGCGCCCGCTGGACCGAGGCGTTCGCCGCGGCGCTCGCTGATTTCGCCTTCCTGCCGGCGGGCCGCATCCTGGCCGGCGCCGGCGCGGGCCGCTCCGTCACGCTCTTCAACTGCTTCGTGATGGGCCGCATCGAGGACGATCTCGGCTCCATCTTCGCCAATGTCCGGGAAGCCGCACTCACCATGCAGCAGGGCGGCGGCATCGGGCACGATTTTTCAACGCTGCGCCCCAAGGGCGCGCCGGTGAGGAGCATCGGCGCCGACGCTTCCGGGCCGATCAGCTTCATGGACGTGTGGGACGCCATGTGCCGCACCATCATGTCGGCCGGCGCGCGGCGCGGCGCCATGATGGGAACGCTCAGATGCGACCACCCTGACATCGAGGCATTCGTGGATGCCAAGGCCGACCCGGCGCGCCTGTGCAACTTCAACCTGTCGGTGCTGGTGACGGACGCCTTCATCGCAGCGGTGCGCAGCGGCGCGCCGTGGGACCTGGCGTTCGACGGCAAGGTCTACCGCACGGTGGACGCGCGCGCGCTGTGGGACCGCATCATGCGCGCCACCTACGACTACGCCGAGCCCGGCGTGGTGTTCATCGACCGCATCAACGCCCAGAACAACCTCGCCTATTGCGAGACGATCAGTGCCACCAACCCGTGCGGTGAGCAGCCCCTCCCCCCCTACGGCGCTTGTCTGCTCGGCTCCATCAATCTCGCCCGTCTGATCGAGGCTCCGTTCACCGGAGAGGCACACCTGGACGAGGCGCGGCTGGAGGCGCTGGCCGCCACGGCGGTGCGCTTCCTCGATGATGCCATCGATGTCTCCAACTACCCGCTCGAGGCGCAGCGGAACGAGGCCAGGGCCAAGCGGCGCATCGGCCTCGGCGTCACCGGTCTCGCCGACGCGCTGATCCTGTGCGGCGTGCGCTACGGCACGCCCGAGGCGGCGGATCTGGCGCGGCGCTGGATGGCGACCATCGAGCGCGCCGCCTATCTCGCCAGCGCGGAGATCGCCGGGGAGAAGGGCGCCTTCCCGCTCTACGACGCCGAGCGCTTCCTCGCCGCGCCCAATGTGCGGCGCCTGCCCGAGCAGGTACGCGCCGCCATTGCGCGCCACGGCATCCGCAACGGGCTGCTTACTTCCATCGCCCCCACCGGCACCATCTCGCTGCTTGCCGGCAACGTCTCGAGCGGCATCGAGCCGGTGTTCGACTTCCGCTACGAGCGGCGCGTGCTGGAGCGCGATGGCGGCGCCCGCACCGAGCAGGTCGAGGACCACGCCCACGCCCTCTACCGCCAGAAGTTCGGGACCGCCGCGCCGCTCACCGACGCCTTCGTCACGGCCGAGGAACTCGCCCCCGGCGCGCATCTCACGATGCAGGCGGCGGTGCAGGCGCATGTGGACAGCTCCATCTCCAAGACCGTCAACTGTCCGGCGAGCCTGAGCTTCGAGGCCTTCAAGGATGTCTACCTGGAGGCCTACGGCCTGGGCCTCAAAGGCTGCACCACCTACCGCCCCAACGCCGTGACCGGCGCGGTGCTGAGCCGCTCGGCGGCGAGCGCGGCCGGGGCCGGGCCGGCTGCGGCTGCGGCAGTCGCCCCCGCCTTGCCGCCCGCGGCGCCGGCCGGCGTGGGGATCGAGGCGGTCCGCGCCGACACGCCGCCGCCGCCGGGGCTCGCCCAGCCCGACCGGCACGGCGACATCGTGTACATCTCCAGGCCCCTGGAGCGCCCGCCGGCGCTGCAGGGCGCCACCTACAAGCTGCGCTGGCCCGGCAGCGACAACGCCATCTACATCACGGTCAACGACATCGAGCGCGATGGCCACGCCGACGGCGTGCCTTCGCCACGACGGCGGCCGTTCGAGGTGTTCATCAACTCCAAGAACCTGGAGCACTATGCCTGGACAGTGGCGCTTACGCGCATGATCAGCGCCATCTTCCGCCGCGGCGGCGACGTGACGTTCGTGGTGGAGGAACTGAAGGCGATCTTCGACCCGCAGGGCGGCCAGTGGATGGGCGGACGCTACGTGCCGAGCCTGCTCGCCGCCATCGGCGAGGTTATCGAGGGACACATGATTCGCACGGGCTTCCTCAGCGCGCCCGCCGCGTTGCAGCGCGAGGCCGGCGACGGGCGCATGGCGCTGTCCGGCGGCGAGCCGCCCGCTGCCGAGGCGCGGCCGGCCGCGGCCGGACGCACCTGCCCGCGTTGCAACTCGCGCTCGCTCTACCGCCGGGAAGGATGCTGGGTGTGCGCCGATTGCGGATATTCCAAATGCGGCTGACGCCCTCGCACCCGTGCCCGGCAGCCGTCAGCCCCAGGCATACGCGGCTACGATGGGACAGTGGCTGCCGGGCTGTGACGCGCCGTAGGGTGCAATAAGGCGAAGCCGCATTGCACCGATGCTCCTGCACCGATGTTGCGATGTCGCTTCCGATCGACGCGAAACGGTGCAATACGCGCTGGCGCGCGATTGCACCCTACGTTCCAGGTAAGGTTACCTAACGGATTGAGAAGGCGCGCGAACGGCTTTCGGCTATCGGACCGGTTGCCGGCCGGTGCACACTCGGGCCTGGGGCGCAGTGCCGGAGCCGGGCGCCGGCTTCCGCATCGAGGAAGGCCGGCAGCGCCGTGAAACCAAGCGCCTTGAAACCAAGCGCCTTGAAACCATGAGGCTCAGCCATATTTCGGCTGAAAAGGACTGTTATCAGACCTTGTTCAACAGAGCGCCGCCCAGCGAGCAATCGAGCCAAGCCGACATGGCCGCACGCGTCGTCAGTCTCGGCCGCCTGCGGACCGCCCCGGAGCGGGGGCTGCCGCAACGGCCCCCCGTGCGTCGCCACATCTGGCGAGGGGCGTCGGGGCGGGAGTATGCGCACAGCGTCTACAGCCTGATCGAGTGCCCGCCGCTGCCGATGGCCGGCTACGTCCTGGTGCGGCGCGACGAGTTCGGCCGGTGCCGCCCGCTCCGCGTCGGCGTGGGCCAGAGCGATGCGCCCACCCTCAACCTGGCCCAGGTTCGTCAGCGCGGGGCCCGGGCTGGCGCCAATGAGGTCCACCTGCACCTCGGCGCCGCCTCCGAAGCCGAGCGCCGTCTTGTCGCCTGCGACCTGCGCGCCGGCATCTTCGGCAGCCTGGCCGACGCCGCCGACATCGAGGTGCCCGGCGCCTGACCGGCGCGCGTCTGCCCCTTACGGGCGGCGGCACGATCTACCCAAGCGTCGAGTGGGCAGCGGAGCGGCGGCCCTGCCGTGCAGGTTCTTCGCGGGCTCGAAGCGCCCGCAGGCCCGTGCCCACCCTCCTGCCGGCACAGTATTTCCCCATGGCCCGCTCCGGAGTATCCTCGCGCTGCCCCGCGACGGTCGAGGACGGCGCAGGCCGCTCCAGAAGAGCCTGGACGGGTGGTCGTTCGGGGAAACGCGACCGCGAGCACGCACCATGCTTGTCATCGAGTACAATGGCCGCACCGTCGTCGTCACCGGGTGGCGGGCGTGGGTCCTGGCGGCGTTCCTCTTTCTGGGCCTGACGCTTCTGGCGGCGCTGGTCGCCTTCGTCGTGCTGGGGGTGGCGATCACAGTGGGCGCGGTGCTGCTCATCGCCCTGCCCATCGCGATCGGCGTGGCCATCCTCGCCTCCCTCTTCCAGCGCACCGCGCGATAGCGCCTTCTCCCGCACTCCGGTCCCATCCCCGCGCTCCATGGCTTCCCGCATGGCGGCGCCACCGGGAACATGCGCGAAGCGCTGGAGTGCGCCTACGTCGCCACGCCCGACCCGAAGTCGGTGGTGGCGGCGGGCGACTGCGCGGCCCACTGCAGGTGTCGGGCGTCGGGGGTCGGCAGTCGGAAGATGCGATGCCCCGCCTGCTCTTCTCTTGCGGCTACCGACGCCCGGCCCCCGACGGCCGGTATCAGCTCACCTCGGCGAGGTAGTACTCGTCGCGCAGGGCGCAGGAGAGCGTACGCCACTCGATGGGCGTCCGCTCGATGGACGAGATCACGCGGTCGAGCCGCAACAGCATCGTCCCGGGCTCGAGGGAGAGGAGCGCCGCTGTCTCCCGCGGCGCCGCGACCGCGCGCAGCTCCTCGCTGGCCCTGGCGGCGTGCACGCCGTGCCGCTGCGCCAGCACCGTGACGCACCAGTCGCCCACGTCCTCGGCTGCGAGCCCCGGCAGCCGGCTCAGGGCGAGACAGGCGTCGTCGACCCCGAACAGGCGGCCCGATGTGCTCAGCAGACGGCGCTTGCGCGCCACCGGCTCGCCGGGGCCGATCCGCAGCGCCTTCTGCTCGCGCGGCGTGGGCGCGCCGCAGCTGCGCTGGATGACCTTGCCGCGCAGCGCGAGATGGCTGCCGTCGGCCTGGCGCAGCCCGTCGAAGCGCGAGGACGCCTCCGGCGTGGCCTGGTCCACGACGAACGTGCCCCGCCCCTGGCGGCGCACGACCACCCGGTCGGCTTCGAGCTTCTCCAGGGCCTTGCGGACGGTTCCCGAGCTGACGCCCAGTTCGCGTGCCAGCTCCTGCTCGTTGGGAAGCGAGGCGTTGGGCGCCCATGTCCCGCCGGCAATCCTCCGCGTCAGCAGCTCGCACACCTGCAGATACAACGGTTCGCGCGACAGCATGCACGACTGGACGGGGACTGCCATCGATAGGGCTCCGCTCGGTACTGGGATACAAGATCCGGAGGACGGCATTCGCGCGAAGTCGGAAGGTCATGTATCCTCCGACCGTCGGTTCGGCGGCAGTAGGAGAAATCCTAAATTGCACCTCCACGAGCCTATTCGATGGAAATTGACTAGCGGCGCTTGCGGATTGGCTGCATGCGTTGTTATCATGGGACGCGACGAGTTCGGAGCTTGCGCCGGCGGTCGGAGTGTCGTCCGGCGTTGCCCCGGTGCAAGTGTCGACTCGGCCGGCCAGGGCGCGAAATGAGCGCCGCCCGCCCCTGGCATTCGACCGTCCCCACAGCTGCAGCGCGGTGCACAGTTCTGCACCCTTTGCGAAGCGACTGCCGCGCATGACCACCATCCTGATCGCCGACGACCATGACGTCGTACGCCGCGGACTGCGGGCCATCCTGGAGGCGCGCGCGACGTGGCGCGTCGTGGCTGAAGCGAGCGACGGCAAGGGCGCGGTCGCCAGCGCCTTCAGCTGCAAGCCCGATGTGGCCATCATCGACTACGGGCTGCCACGTCTCAACGGCATCGAGGCCGCACGGCAGATCCGGCACCACCTGCCGGGCACGGAGATCCTCATCTTCACCATGCACAACAGCGACGATGTCCTGCTGCACGCGCTGGAGGCGGGTGCCCGCGGCTTCCTCCTGAAATCGGACGCCGACGACTATGTCATCGCCGCGGTGCAGGCCCTGTCGCAGCACAAGCCGTTCTTCACCGGCAAGGTCTCGGAGACACTGATTTCAGCGTTTCTCGCATCATCCGGCACGGCGCGCACCTCGGTGCTCACCATGCGGGAGAACTCGGTCGTTCAGCTCATTGCCGAGGGGCGTACCAACAAGGAGGCGGCCGATCTCCTGGGCGTGAGCCCGAAGACCGTGGAGGCGGCCCGCACCAGCGCGCTGCGCAAGCTCAACCTCAAGACCACCGCAGATCTTATCCGCTACGCCGTGCGCAACCGCCTGGTCGACGGGTGAGCGCCACCTCGCCTACTTGGCGTATGCATGCGTTCTGTGCATGCTACCGGCCGTGCGCCAGAGATATTCTTATGTCGGTATGAGAATGACCGTGGCCTGCCCCGTAGGGCGGCGCCTTCGTGTCCCCTGCCTCTGCGGTCGGGACTTCTCCATCGGGGGTATCGGGGGATGCGAAAGGCACGTGCGCTGCGTGTGAAGCGCTACGTGGGTCGGCTCGTCGCTTTGGCCGTCGGCATCGGCGCGCTCGCGGCGCTGGAGCTGTGGCACAGCTACAAGCAGGCCACGAACGCCGCCGAGCGGGCCATCATGGGCCTCGCGGGCCTGCTTTCCGAGCAGACCGAGCGCACCATCCAGGCGATCGACTTCACGTTGATCGGCATGCGCGACGCGCTCCAGGTGGCGCCGAACCTGCCTGCCGACGATTCCGCCTACCGCGCAACCATGCAGCACCGGCTCAGGCGGCTTCCCTATGTGAGGGCGCTGTACGTGGTCGGGCCCGACGGGTTTGTCGTGCACGATACGGACTATCCCGAGACGCCGCGCGTGAGCCTGGCGGACCGACCCTACTTTCAGGTCCATCGGCGGAACGAGCGCCTGGGCCTGCATATCGGCCAGCCGCTGCGCAGCCGGTCGGTCGGCAAGTGGTTCGTCGCCTTCAGCCGGAGGATCACCAACGCCGACGGCAGCTTCGGCGGGATTGTGGTGGCCGCCGTGGAGCCGCGCTACTTCAAGCACTTCTACGAAGGCATATCACTCGGCGACGACGATCTCATCTCGCTGCTGCTCAGCGACGGCACGGCGCTCGCGCGCACGCCCGATCACGAAGGCACCATCGGGACATCCTATGCCGACAGCCGGCTCCTCAAACGGGCGGCAACCGGCAGCGGCGTCGAGTGGAGCACCAGCCCGGTCGATGGGATCACGCGCCTCGTCGGCTATCGGAAGCTTGCGGGCGCCCCTGTCGTCGTGCTCACCGGCTGGTCCAAAGGCACGGTCTACGCTTCCTGGGTCGAGCACGCCCTCGTCGTCGGCGGCAGCTCCGTTCTGGTCTGGAGCCTGGCCGCCGGGCTCGCGCTGCTCTCGCACCGGTACCGCCACCGGGAACAGCAGGAGCGGGCGCGTCTGGCCCAGGCCCAGCGCCTCGAGATGATGGGCCGCATCGCCGGCGGCATCGCCCACGATCTCGGCAACACCATCCGGATCGCGCGCACGACCTTCTCGCTGCTCAAGCCGTCGCTCACGTCACGGCAGGACGCGCTCGCGCTCGTCGACGATGCCGACCGGTCGCTCGAGAGCGCCTTCGACATCATCGACCGCCTTTTGGCGTTCGCGCGGCGCCAGGAGCTGAGCCCCCGCGCCACCGACCTGGGAGAGGTGGTCGCGGGCTTCCTGCCGATCCTGAAGCAGGCTGCGGGTCCGCGCATCGACGTGGATCTCAACGTTGCCCGTCCGCTCGTGTGCCTGGTCGATCCGATCCACCTGGAGTCCGCGCTGCTGAACCTCGTGCTCAACAGCAAGGACGCCATGCCGCAGGGCGGCCGCATCGCCATCGAGGTGCGCGAGGCTGAACCGCCGCGCGGCGGCAGGATGCGGCGCGTCCGCAAAGCCGCCGCCGTGCCGTGGGCGCAGGTCGTCGTACGCGACGAAGGCGCGGGCATGTCGCGCGACGTCCTGGAGCGGGCGTTCGAACCGTTCTTCACGACCAGGACGGGAGGCAACGGCCTCGGTCTCAGCCAGGTGCTGGGCTTCGTGCAGCAAAGCGCGGGCGAAGTCCGGATCGAGAGCAAGGAAGGCGCGGGCACCGCTGTCATCCTGCTGTTCCCCGCCGCTGCCGATCCCCTCGCGCCGCACACCGTGCCTTCGACATAGATTGAGGGAGGGCAAGCAGGGCCGCTCGGGTAATATAAGCGCCGGGTTGCCCCGAGCCAGACGGAACGGAGGCTGGCGGCGACGCTCCGTTGCGCTGGTACCACCGCGTCACGCCGGGGCGTCGGGCGCGCGCCGGCAGTACACATCGCCCGAATTCGCTGCATGCGGCAGGGCGGCGATGTGGGCGGCCATCTCGGGCCCGCAGATCCAGCGGCCGAAGGTGAGCCTCTGGCTCTCGCCCAGGGCGATATCGAAGCCGTAACCGCCCAGCGCGTCCAGCCGCTCCAGGCAGCGGAAGGCCACGTCGCGCTGGATGGTGGTAAATTCGAAGGACAGCGCCGGCACAGCCTGCGAAAGGCCCGCCAGCACCGTCTCCTCGAAGCCCTCCACGTCGACCTTGGCGAACGCGGGCTCCCCGTATCGGGCGATCAGTCCGTCGAGCGTCGTGCATGCCACTTCCATTTCCGCATCCCACACCTGTCCCTCCCAGCCACCGGCTCCGTCCGCGGCGTCGATGAAGCCGGTCGAGGCGGTGGAGACCGTCGGGTTGGCGGAGTTGATGCGAAGCGTGATGCGGCCCGGCCGGTCGCTGCACGCCGCCTCGACCACCGTCACCCCCGGATCGCCGGCATAGAGCGCGCGGATCGCACGCGCGCACAGAGGCTGCGGCTCCAGCGCCACCACGTGCGCTCCGAGTCGCCGAAAGCTGGCGATGCGGTCGCCGACGTGGGAGCCGATATCGAACGCCAGCGCGCCCGGCCGCACGAAGCGCGCGTAGAGCGCATCCATCGCCGCATCCCGCTCCGGATCGCCGTAGTAGACATCGAGCGAGCGGTGCAGCGCTGCGAACGCCGGGTTGGCGCGAAGGTCCGCAGCGGTCTGTCGCATCGCTTATCGGGCGAGGCTCTGTGCTCGCGAAAGGACGGCCGCGAAGTCGACCAGCGTGGTTTCGCCGCTTGCCGCCTCCGAGACGCGGCGCTCGACCTCTTTCAGCCATGCCGCCTCGACTCCGTCGAGCGCGCCGTCGGCCTCGACGGAGAACTCCGCCCTCAGCAGCTCGAAAAGCTCCAGCCGCTCCCCGGGCGTGAGCTTGCGCGCCTCTTCGACGATGGCCTGAATTCTCTCGTTCATGGCACCTGCCAATCGATTCCTCACCGCTTGCCGCAGTCTCCCATAACAGTATTCACCTCCCCTGGAGTAGCGAAATCCTCCGGGATACCGCACAGGCCGAGGCGTTGCAGCGCCCTGCCGAAGTCGGGATGGGCCGTCAGCACCGCGAATGGAACCGCCAGCAGGTAGCCGGCGGTCAACGGCAGGCTCCACCAGAACACGGCGGGAACGATCGCCAACAGCGCGCCGCACACGAGGGCGCCGAACAGGGTCTGCGGCCACAGCGCCCACGCCGCCGCCTCCCAGGAGAGGCGCTGCGCGTCGCGCGACTGGCCGCCCCAGGTCACCGACTTGCCGAACGCCAGGCCGATCATGAAGATGGAGGTGCGGATGGTGGAGACTGCGCCCTGCAGGAACGAGAACGCCAGCTCGATGACCGCGCCGGCTGCGAACCTGAGCCAGCCTCCATAGCGCGCGACGCCGCCGCGCGTCAGCATCGCATCGGCCAGGCCCGCGATCTTCGGCATCAGGTACATGGTGAAGAACGTGACGTAGAGGCAGATGGCCAGGCCCGCCGGGAAATCCGCCACGCCCTGCGTCTGCCAGGCGGCCACGGGGAGCAGCGCGATCATCAGCGTCCATGCCGGGATGCCGACGAACATCAGGATCGCCCACACGAGCTGGAAGCGGCTCATGGGGTAGAGCCCCGGCAGGTCGAGGAGCTTGGTGTACTGCATGTTGCCCTGGCACCAGCGCACGTCTCTCTGCGCGAACTCCAGCATGGTGGGCGGGTTCTCCTCCCAGCTGCCGCGCTCCTCGGGCAGCACGCGCACCTCGTAGCCGGCGCGGCGCATCAAGGTGGCCTCAACCTGGTCGTGCGACAGCACGTGGCCGCCCAGCGGCGGCTTGCCGGGCAGCAGCGGCAGCTCGCAGCGCTCGACGAACGGCGCGATGCGCACCAGCGCGTTGTGGCCCCAGAACGGCCCGCAATCGCCCACCCACCACGCCTGCCCCATGGTGTAGGAGCGCATGCCGTGCCGCATGCCGAACTGGAAGATGCGGGCGAAGCCCGAGGACGTGGGCATGCCCACCACCAGGCTCTGCAGGATGCCGATCTTCGGATACGCCTGCATCATGCGCGTGAGACGCACGATCTCCTCGCCTGCCATCAGGCTGTCCGCATCGAGCGGCAGCATCAGCGTGAAGTCGCCGCCCCAGCGCTCGCAGAAGTCGCGCACATTGCCGGCCTTGAAGCCCGTGTTCTTCTCGCGCCGGCGATAGACGATGCGGTCTGCGTCGGGGTCGGCCGCCCTCCACGCCGCCACCGCCTTCTCCTCTGCGGAGGCCAGATCGGGGAAGTTGGTATCGCTCAGCACGAAGTAGCTGTAGGCGCCGCCGTCGCCGGTGGCGTCGATGCTGGCCTTGACGGTCTTCAGCCGCAGGATGGCCCGGCCGGGGTCCTCGTTGCGCATCGTCATGAAGACGGCGGTCTTGATGCAGATCGGCGCCGGCCGGTCGCCGGCCGCGGCGAAGGGCGCCACCTCGGCCATCGGGTCCTTGCGGCAATGCAGCAGCCACAGCCCGATGAGGGCGTTCCACAAACCCAGCACGGTCCAGGGCAAACCCACCGCGAAGGCCGCGAACAGCACCATGTCAACCACGGTCCAGCCGCCGGCGCCCAGGATCACCGCTGCCGCCCACAGCATCGCCGCATAGGTGGCCGCGTTGAGGGCGAATACGATCCGCCGCCTGCGCGCGAGCACGTCGGTGGACTGGAGGCCCGCGGGTGTCGTAAGCGTCTGGGCAGGCGGCACCGGCCCAGGCGCGGAGGCGTCGAGACTGTCGCACATGCGTTCTTGTGTGTCCGAAGCGCGGCGTGAGCCTCACCATGGCAGGCGGCGGCGGTAACATCATGGCGGGTCGATCCGGCGAAAAGCCGCGCCTGGCGCGGGCGCTCTGGTATGCCGGACCTGGCGTGGCGGAGTTGCGCGAGGCACCGCTGCCGGCGCCGGCCGCTGGCGAGGCGCGGGTGCGCACGCTCTACAGCGGCATCAGCCGGGGCACTGAGCGGCTCGTCTTCCAGGGCGCCGTCGGCCGCAGCGAGTGGCAGCGCATGCGCTGCCCGATGCAGGAGGGAGACTTCCCGTTCCCGGTGAAGTACGGGTACTGTGCCGTGGGGCTGGTGGAGGAGGGGCCTGCCGATCTCGTGGGCCGCACAGTGTTCTGCCTCCATCCCCACCAGGATGTGTTCCACGCGCCGGCCGACCTCCTGGCGGTCGTTCCCGGTCAGGTTCCACCGCGCCGCGCCACGCTGGCCGCCAACATGGAGACCGCCCTCAACGCCCTGTGGGACGGCGGCGCTGGGCCGGGCGACAGCGTCGTCGTGGTGGGAGCCGGGGTCGTGGGGCTGCTCGTCGCCTCGCTTGCCGCGCGGCTGCCCGGAGCGACCGTCACGATCGTGGACGAGGCCGCCGGCCGGCGGCCTCTGGCGGAGGCCCTGGGCGCCAGGTTTGCCCCTGCGGACGCCGCGCCAGGGGGGGCCGACGTGGTGTTCCACGCCAGCGCCAGCGCCGCCGGCCTCGATGCCGCCATCGGCTGCGCCGGGCTGGAGGCGGTCATCGTCGAGATGAGCTGGTACGGAGACAGGCCGGTCCAGGTGCGCCTGGGCGGCGCGTTCCATAGCGGCCGCCTGAAGCTCGTCTCATCGCAGGTGGGCCGGGTCTCGCCCGGCCGCCGCCCTCGCTGGGACTACGCGCGCCGCCTGGCCACCGCGCTGCGCCTGCTGGACCGGCCGGCGTTGGACAGCCTAGTGTCTGAGGAGGTCGCCTTCGAGGAGGCCCCGCGTGAGATGCCGCGCATCCTGGGACCGGGTGCGCACGGTCTTGCCCCAGTCATCCGCTATTCCCAAGTCTGACTGACGATTGCAGAGCCGCCGAGAGATCCGCGAGACGCCCCCGAGATACCCATGTACGCCGTCGAAGTGCGCGACCGCATCATGATTGCCCATAGCCTGCCCGACCCGTTCTTCGGGCCGGCGCAGCACATGCACGGCGCCACCTTCCTGGTTGACGTGGCGTTCTTCCGCGAGACGCTCACCGGGCAGAACGTGGTGGTTGACATCGGCGCGGCGCTCGACGTGCTCAAGGCCACACTGAAACCGCTGGCCTACCAGAACCTCGATGCCCTGCCCCAATTCAAGGGCAAGCTCACGACCACGGAGTTCCTCTGCCGCTACGTGTTCGATGCCGTCGCCGGGGCCGCCAGGGACGGCGCGCTGGGGGAGGACGGCAAGGGCCTCGCCAGGATCCGTGTGACGCTGTACGAGACGGACCTGGCGCGCGCCTGGTTCGAGGGGCCGGTTCCAGGGTGATCCGGGGTGGACCCGTGCTCGACGTCGTCTTCGCCATCCCCGGCGACATCAACCTGCGCACCGGCGGCTACATCTACGACCGCCGCCTGCTCGCGCTGCTGCCGGCCGCCGGCGTCACCGCACGGCACCTGCCGCTTCCCGGCGGCTACCCCTCGCCCTCCCAGGACGATCTTGCGGCCACGGCCCGTGCCTTCTCCGAGCTGCCTCGGGACGCGGTGCTTCTTGTCGATGGTCTGGCCTACGGGGCGATGCCGCCCGGCGTGATTGCACGGGCACCGGGCCCGATCGTCGCCCTGGTGCACCATCCCCTCTGCCTGGAGGCGGGGTTGCCGGCCGGACGCGTGGCGGAGCTCAAAGCCTTGGAGACCGCCGCGCTGGCCCTGACGCGCCGCGTCATCGTGACCAGCGCCACCACGGCCCGCACGCTGACGGCTGAGTTCGGCGTCCCGGCGGAGAAGATCGCCGTGGCCGAGCCGGGCACCGACAAGGCCGCCGTGCGCGTGCGGCCGAAGCGCCCCGGAGGGATGGGTCACGGCCTGCAGCTCCTGGCGGCCGGCGCTGTCGTGCCGCGCAAGGGCTACGATATCCTCGTGCGCGCACTGGCGCGCCTCGGCCAGCTCGACTGGCGGCTCATCATCGCCGGCGACCGCGACCGAAGCCCCGAGACCACGGCCGCGCTGGAGGCCCAGATCCGGCGCTCCGGGCTCCGCGACCGGATACGCCTGGTGGGCGGCGTCGATTCGCCCACTCTTGCCAAGCTCTATGCCGAGGCCGATGTTTTCGTGACCGCATCGCTCTATGAAGGCTACGGAATGGTTCTCGGGGAAGCGCTTGCGCGCGGATTGCCGATCGTCACGACCACCGGCGGGGCCGCCGGCGAGACCGTCCCCGATCGCGCCGCGCTCAAAGTGCCGCCGGGCGACGGCCGCGCGCTCGCGCACGCCCTCGGCCGCGCCCTGCGCGAGCCAATGCTGCGGCGCAGGTTGAGTGCGGCCTCCTGGGCGGCGGGCCGCAGCTTGCCGGACTGGAGGGATACCGCACGCATCGTGGCTGGTGTGATCGGGGACGCCGCGCGACGGGCGCAGACGAGCCCAGAATGAGCCCAGATGAGCCCGGATGAATCAATGAGCGGCCGTAGAGCCTTCGACCTCGCCTGGCTGGACCTGCGCGAGCCGATCGACCACCGATCCCGCAGCGAGGACTTGGCGCAGATGCTGACGCGCCGTTTCGGGCATCGCGCGTCCGTCTCCGTACTCGACCTCGGCTCCGGCACCGGCTCCAACCTGCGCGCCACCGCGCCGCTCTTGGGCGCCGAGCAGAACTGGACCCTGGTGGACAACGACGAGGATCTGCTGGAAGGGGCCGTCGTGCGGCTCTGCACCTGGGCCACCGGCGCCGAGCGCAGCGGCGGCCGGCTGCTCCTGAACAAGGACGGCAAGCGCATCACTGTGCGATTCACCTGTGCGGATCTGGCCAGCGACCTTGAGCGGGTGCTGGAGCCCGGCGCCGATCTCTACACCGCCTCGGCCCTGTTCGATCTCGTTTCGGACGATTTCATCGCCACCCTGGCCGCCGAGGTGGTCCGGCGGCGGGCCGCGTTCTTCACGGTGCTGACCTATAACGGCCTGCAGCGCTGGACGCCCAGGCACGCGGCGGATGCGGTTCTGGCCGCGGCGTTTCGCGCGCACCAAGCGCGCGACAAGGGGTTCGGCCCGGCCGCGGGGCCGATCGCGCCAGCGCTGCTGGCGGCGGCCTTCGACGAGGCGGGCTATGCCGTGAGCGAGGGCGAGAGCGGATGGCGGCTGGCCGCGGGCGACGATGCGGTCATCGCGGCCCTGGCCACCGGATTCGCCGCCGCCGTACACGAGACGCGGCTGGTGCCCGAGCCGCAGGTCGCCGAATGGCTCGCGGTCCGGCGTACCGGAGCGCTCGTCGGCCACACCGATACGCTGGCGGTGCCCGCCTGAGTCGGGGCCTAGTCGTCGTCGTCCTGGTAGCGGTCGTAGTAGCGCGACGGCGCGACGGCGACTGCGGTCCAGATGTAGCCGTGCTTGCGCATGCAGCGCTGCATCGCCTCGGCCTTGTCTTCCCAGTTGTCGCGAGCGCGGTCGCGGCAGTGCGCGGCCGTCCACGCGAAGTTGCGGTCGAGCGGGTATCCGTCAGCCCGCTGCCAAGCCATCTCTGTCGCGCAGCCGCCCCCCAGAAGAGTGGCAGAAAGCGCTGCAACCCTGAGCAACTTCATAGCTACCCCTCAGCTCCTACAAGGCGACCCGATTGATAAAGCTCTGACTCAGCCATGCCTGGACGACCGCCGAATCTTCCGCCGTCCAGGGCCCACAAGCGGCGATGGTCCTCATTCGCCCTCCTCCTCGTATCGCGTCTCGACGTGCTCCTCAGCGGTACCGGCCGGCGCACGGCAGGGCGTGGCCTCGACCACGCAGCGGAAGCGGGCGCTCTTCAGGAACGGAGTCTTCGAGCTGAGATCGCAGTTGTGGCGCACGTCCTTGGCGTAGTTCAGGTCCTGGAAGCGCTCGCCGAAGTCGTAACGCATAGCGCCCATCCAGGCGTCGTCGGCGGCGAAGCGCGCCTTTTCCCTGGTCTTCTGCTCGGTCCCCACCACGCGGCGCCGGGGATGGCAGAACACGCCGCGGTCCACGTCGCCCCGCGATGCGTGATAGTTGTTGTTGTACCCGTTGTCGTAGCGCCAGCGCGGCCGGCCGTCGGCGCAGCGGCCCCAGAAATCCTTGGCGCAGTGCCGGTAGTGGCGGTAGCCGATGTTCTCCCGCCAGGAGTGTCCGTGTCCCTGACACTTGCCCCAGAAGTCCCGTGCGCAACGATCCCCGGCAATCGAGTGTTCGGGGACTAAAAACAAGAGCAGCAGCAGCATCACGCCCGCAGCAATCGTCTTCATCGCTTTCCCTCCAAGGATCAAACGCGTGCCCACGCGCAGGGCTGTTGCTGAGGATTTGGGTGAGAACGGGGGGCCCCGGCGAGGGGGCGATCTTCAGCGATCGGCGGTTGATCGGCAGCGCGAGCCGGGGCGCGGAAAACGTCCGGGCGCCGACTTGAATCGTCGGCCTCGCCCCTGTTCCGCCCGGTTCCCCGCACGCGCGCGCACACCTCCGGTGGAGGGCCCGACGCCACACGTGCATCAAGACGCAGGTCTACGAACAAACGCACTCTCCCGCACTTCGACTGACAGCCCGCACTTCAGCTGCCAACTCGGCTACCACAAACGCGCTTCCGCTGAACGATCAAGCAGGTAGATTTGCACAAATCAACGGGCTATGGGGCGGGGGGGCATGCCAATTCTGCCTCCATGTGATGCTTCGGACACACTATTGCTCCGCACCGCGCAGATTGCCGTAGCAACGCAGATCGACGCGTCAACCGGAGGGAGAGCGGCTGCCGGACCGCGGGGCGCGGAAGCAGCAGGCGGCGCCGACTAGGAGGGTTCGCTCGGCGATCTTAAGGCGCCGCGCCGCGCCGCCTCGCCCGCGGCAGCATCCGGGCCAGCACGCCGTCGCCGCGGATGAAATAGTGCAGCACGACGGCCGCCCCGATGTGCATGGCGATCAGCGCCACGGTCAGCAACGCCAGCACGCGATGCAGCGGGAGGATGATGGTCTCCGCCGTCTTCTGCGCCGCCGCTCTCACCGCCTCCGACGCGTCGCCCGATGGCCCGCCTAACGATGGGATCTCGACGATCCCGAACAGGTCGCGGGCGCCGTATAACGAGATGCCGAGCCATCCGACAAGCGGCACCACGATCAGCAGGAGATAGAGCGAGCGGTGCGTGACATGCGACGCCGCTCGCTGCCACCACGTGATGGTCGGCTCGTCGGCAGGTGCGCCGTGAAAGAGACGGTAGAGGAGCCGGGCGACAACCAGAGCGAGAATGACGAGCCCCAGCGCCTTGTGCGAGCTGTAGAGGTTGCCCGTGACGCCATCGAAATTGGTCGCCGCGCCGCGATAGACCATATAGAGCCCCAGCGGCACCTGCAGCGCGAGCAGCGCGACGGTCCACCAGTGGAAGTGGCGTGCCGCCGTCGAGTACGTCGCCTCTCCCGCGCTCTGCATGGCAGGTTGCCTCCGCTTGCCTGAAAGCTTGTTCAGGAAGGGGCCTGCGCTTTGCCCCAGTGCTGCGTTATACACGCTCTGAGGCGAGTTGCGGCGCCGGCGGGGCCCCTCGCCTCGGCTGCCGTCGCAGTTCCGCTCGCCGCTGTGCTCGAACGATGACACCTGGGTCCGATCCGGGGCCCGACCCCGCATCCCCGCAACGGTCCGACCCCGAACACCTTGAGCGAGGCTGCTGTCGATGGCGCTCCAAGTCTCCCACGTTCCTGCACGAGGTGCGCCCGCGCCCCGCGCTTCGGACCTCGACCGGCCTGCGCACCTCTCCGCGCCATGGCCGCTGCTGCCGCCGCTGACGCTGTTCGCGGTCGCGGCGGTCGTCATCGGCCGGCCCTGGCTGTGGGGCCACATGACGATACCCTGGGATGCGAAGGCGCATTTCCTGCCCCAGATCCAGTTTCTGGCCCACAGCCTCGCGGCCGGCGAGTCGCCGTTCTGGACGCCCTTCGTCTTCTCTGGCCATCCCCAGATCGCCGACCCGCAGGCGATGATCTTCTCTCCGCCCTTCCTGCTCCTGGCGCTGCTGGATCCCGCGCCGAGCGCATGGGCCATGGATGCCACGCTGCTGGCGGTGGTGTTCCTCGGCGGCGTGACGCTGATGCTGTGGTTCCGCGACCGCGGCTGGCACTGGGCCGGCGCGCTGCTCGCGGCACTCGTGTTCTGCTACGGCGCCTCCATGGCCTGGCGCATCCAGCATCTCTGCCAGGTGCTCAGCGTCGCCTACCTGCCGATGGCCATGCTCTGCCTCGACCGGGCTCTGGCGCGGCGCTCCATCCTCTACGGCACCGCGGCTGGACTCGCCGCCGCCCTGATCGTGCTGAACCGCGACCAGGTCGCACTCTTGTGCGTCTACCTGCTCGCCGGCCTTGTCGCGTGGCGCCTCCTCGGCGCCGACCGGCCGCTGGCCGAGATCCGCGCGTGCCTGCTGCCGCTGGCGGCGGGCGCCGCCGTTGGCCTCGCGGTGGTCGTCGTGCCTGTGAGCCTGTCGGCGCTGCTCGCCGCGCAGTCCAACCGCCCCGCCATCGACTACATCGGCGCTGCCAAGGGCTCGCTGCATCCCGCCTTCGTCGTCACCACCGTGGTGCCGGAACTGTTCGGCCCGTCCGGCCGCATGGCGGACTACTGGGGGCCGCCCAGCTTCGCCTGGAACAGCGGCACCATCCTCGCTCAGAACATGGGCCAGCTCTACATCGGTGCCATCCCGCTCCTGCTGCTGATGCTTGCGGGGCTGCGCGGGCTGTTGTGGGAGCGGCAGGTTCGCTTCTTCACCGTCGCCGGCGCGGCGATGGTGCTCTATGCCCTTGGGTGGTACACGCCCGTCTTCCGGCTGCTCTACGAGGTCCTCCCCGGCGTGAGCCTCTATCGGCGGCCGGCCGACGCCACCTTCCTGATCGGCGCGCTCGCTGCGGTCCTGGCCGGCTACGCCGTGCATCGCCTGTTTGAGGACCCGCCCGCCTTCTGGGAGCGGCGGTCCGTGGCCGTCGCGGCCGGCATGGTGCTGGGCGCGATCGGGGTCGCGCTGGGCCTCGGCCTGTGGCTCGACCTGCTCGCCCGCGTGCCGCTGCCGCTGGCGACGACCCTCCTGTCGTTCGCGGGCGCGGCCCTGATACTCGCCGCGGCGCACACCCGCATCGTCGTGAGGCCGGCGCTGGCCGCCGCCCTGCTCGCGGCCTTCACGGTCGCCGACGTGGCCTACAACAACGGCCCCAACGGCGCCACGGCGCTGCCGGCCGCCACCTACGACGTACTCGACCCCAAGACGCAGAACGCCACCATCGCGCTCCTCGACGACGTGGTGGTCCGCAATGAGACGCGGCGCGACCGGGTCGAGCTGGCCGGGCTCGGCTTCCACTGGCCCAACGCCAGCCTCACGCACCGCCTGGAGAACACGCTGGGCTACAACCCGCTGCGCCTCGGCCTCTACAGCGCGGCCACCGGCGCCATCGACCACGTCGGCCTGCCGGAGCAGCGCGAGTTCTCGCCGCTGTTCCCCTCCTATCGCTCGACGCTCGCCGACCTTCTCGGCCTGCGCTACATCGCCACCGGCGTGCCGGTCGAGGAGATGGACCGGCGCCTCAAGCCCGGCGACCTCAGGCTGATCGCCCGCACCGCCGACGGCTACGTCTACGAGAACCCGCGCGCGATGGACCGCGTGCTCTTCGCCACGGCGGCGAGAGGCGTGGATTTCGGGCAGCTGCTGCGCGACGGCCGCTGGCCCGATACCGACCTGCGCACCACGGTTCTGCTCGACGATGCGCCGACGGCGCAGCTGCCGCGCCGGCCCGGCACGGTCCGCATCGTGAGCTACCACAACACGCAGGTGGTCCTGGAAGCCGACAGCGCGGAGGGTGGCTGGGTGGTGCTCAACGACCCCTGGCAGCCCTGGTGGTTCGCCTCCATCGACGGGCAGCCGGCCGAGATCCTGCGCGCCAACGTCCTCTTCCGGGCGGTGGCGGTGCCGCCCGGCCGGCATATCGTCCGCTTCGAGTTCCGCCCGCTGGCGGGGGCCTGGAAGGAGCTCGCCGGCCATGCGCGGCAGCCCGTCGCGCCCCCGGCTCCTGCGGCTGTTCGCGGCACCGCGCGAGGCGCCTCCGGCCGCGCCGACCGTCAGGGGTGACGGCAGCGCCGCGTTTCATCGTATCGTAGTGCCCCGTCCCCCACCCGTGGATCGCCGATGAGCGCTGAGCATTTCCAGGCCCCCGACGCCCCCGGCTTCAGGCTCGATCCGCGCGTGGTGGCGGCCTTCGCCCGCTTCTCCGGAGGCTACTGGGCGGGCGGCGCGACCGCCTGGGGCGCCTGGGCGCTCACCGTGGGCCTTGCCGCGTTCCTCGCCCTGTCGGTGGCCGCCACCTACGCCCTCAGCCTGTGGAACCGCTGGTTCTTCAACAGCCTGGAGGCGCGCAACGAGGACGCCGTCGTGCAGGCCGTCCTCGTATTCCCGCTCATCATCGCCTGGATGGCCGCCGTGGGCGTCGGCACCGTCCTGTCGCGCGAGACGCTGCAGGTGCGCTGGCGCGCCTGGATCGTCCGGCAGCTGGTGGAGCGCTGGCTCGGCAACCGGCGCTTCTACCACCTCAACGTGACCGGCAGGGAGCCGCCCAACCCCGAGTACCGCATCTCCGACGACACCCGCTGGGCCACCGAGCCGCTGGTCGATCTCGGCATCGGGCTGGTGCAGGCGCTGGGCAGCGCGGCTCTCTTCATCAGCGTGCTGTGGACGGTCGGCGGCTCCATCTCGCTCGATCTCGGCTCCCTCGGCACCCTCGCCGTCCCCGGCTACATGATGTGGATGTCGCTCGCCTACGGTGTCATCGCTTCCGGGCTCATGCTGTGGGTGGGCGCCCCGCTGGTCGGCTTCGTCGGGCGCAAGAACGAGGCCGAAGGCTACTTCCGCTTCGCCATGATGCGCGTGCGCGACAACGCCGAGAGCGTGGCACTGATGAACGGCGGGCCCTACGAGCAGGCCATCCTGGGGCGCTTCTACGACACGGTGGTGGCGCGCTGGATGGCGATGGTTTGGCGCCACGGCCGGCTCACCTGGATCACCAACTCCTCCGGGCCGATGATCCAGTACCAGATCGTGCCGCTGCTGTTCGCCGCGCCCAAGTACCTCTCGGGAGACCTCACCCTGGGGCAGGTGACGCAGCTCGCCTTCGCCTTCGTGCAGGTGCAGCTGGCGATCTCCTGGGTGGTGGACAACTTCAATCGCATCGCCGAGTGGTACGCCTCGGCGCGCCGCGTCATGGACATCGTCACCGCCTGCGACGCGATCGATGGCGACATCCCGGTGCGGGCAGCGGCGGCGCGCCGCGCCCCGGCCGGCCCGATGCTCGCGCTCGACGGCATCGCCGTCACCGACGGCAACTCCCGCCGGCTGATCGCCGAGGCCAGCCTCGAGGTCGCGCCGGGCGAGTCGGTGCACATCAGCGGCGAGTCGAGCACGGGCAAGTCGGTGCTGGTGCGCGTGCTGGGCGGCCTGTGGCCGTGCGCGGAAGGCAGCCTTGCTGCGCCCGACGGCCGCTGCGTCATGATCGTGCCGCAGCGGAGCTATCTGCCGCTGGGCTCGCTGAAAGGCGTGCTGTTCTATCCCGAGCCGGATCTGCCCGTGAGCGACGCGGCGCTCGCCGAGGCGCTGGAGCGGGTGGGCCTTGCCGCGCTCGTGCCGCGCCTCGGCGAGGTGGCGCGCTGGGACCAGGTGCTGGCCGCCGGCGAGCGCCAGCGGCTCGCCATCGCCCGCGTGCTTCTGCACAGGCCGCAGCTCGTGATCCTCGACGATGCGCTCGCGGGTCTTGACGTTCCCGCGCAGGAAGCGCTCTTGGGCCACCTCAAGGTCGACCTGCCCGGCACCTCCATCGTGAGCTTCGGGCAGCGGGCGGCGCCCGACGGACGCCACAGCCGGCAGCTCGCGCTGATGCGCGCCGACCAGGGTGCCGTGCTGGCGCCGCTCCGCGCAGCGGCGCTCGCAGGCGCAACGTGACGCACGACAAGAAAGGAAAAAGGAGGAGCCGCGATGGGCAAGCTCAATTATTTCAATGGCACCTGGAGCCTCGACGAAGCGCAGTGCCCATGCGACGTGCACTTTCTGGAATACCTCAATGAGAAGCGCGTGCGGAACGCCGCCATCTTCCACTTCGGCACCGGCAATCACCACATCGTCGGGCTCAAGGCCGCCGAGGACAACAACGCCGTGCTCAGCATCACGGCCTCGCCGCACGAGTACGACGACTACGT
>DATBKR010000245.1:0-9127 GCA_036555805.1 Hyphomicrobiaceae bacterium
CGCAGATGATCGCCGCGGCACAGGACCGCGTCCCGGGTACGGAGGTGCCTGCGCAACAGCGCGCCCGCCGCCGTCGTCCTGGATCCAACAAACGATCGCGTAGTCGCCGACGACAAGGACCGAGAGCGGTGCATCCGGGTCGCGCGCATGAGCTGCCTGATAGACCGCTCGCGTAGTGCCAGGTTCGTACGGGGCGGAGGCGGGCCCCACGGTCTCGGTGATGCTGACGCTGGCGGGAAGGGCGCTGATCCGTTCTCGCAAGTGGAATGAATCGGCTGGCCAATTCTGGGGCTTTGCCTGTCAGGGCGCCGTCTGAGTGTACGATTCTGAGCTTTCAGAAGGCATGCAAGCTTGTACCGCGCCGCCTCGCGTGCAGCGATTAGCTCAGCGTTCCCGTAGCGGAATCTATGGATGGATCGATGTACCCGCGAAATTTGCTCTCGCACGAGGGGGCCGCCGCGTTTTGAAGCGACGAGCATCCAGGCTACTTGTGGCAAATAGTGGTGGTGGGATGGTAAGAAGAAAGGAACGCCAAGCAATGCAGAGGGCTTATGGACGCACTCGTCGAAAGAAAGAAACCTGTCCCGGCGCCTTCCTCATCCGAGCCCGGTGTTGTGGCGGCGAGCGTGTACTCGGCCGGACGGCGCACGGCTGACATCGCAATTGACGACGCCGGTGAGTGGTCAAAGAAGCCGGAACATGTCGTTTGGATCGGATTGTTCGAGCCCAGCCATGAGCTCCTGGCTCGCCTGCAAGCACAGCTTGGGCTGCACGACCTGGCGATCGAGGATGCAGGCAAGGCGCATCAGCATCCGAAAATCGAGCAATACGGCGACTCTCTTTTCATCGTGGCGCGCACCGCCCAGATCGTGGACGGCAAGATCGCCTTCGGCGAGACCCACCCACCTGTTCGTCGGCCGCGGCTATGTCGTCTCAGTACGGCACGGCGCATCGGCGTCCTACAGCGCAGTGCGCGAGCGATGTGAGTCGTGCCCTACCACGCTTTCGCACGGCGTGGACTACATCCTCTATGCGATCCTCGACTTCATCGTCGACAACTACATGCCGGTCGTTGAGGCTGCCCAGCGCGAGGTTGACCTGATTGAAGACCGGGTGTTCGAAGGCCCCCTTCGCACATCCGAGGTCCAACGACTTTATGTACTGAGACGGGAGCTACTGCAGTTGCGCAACAATGCCGCGCCGCTCGCCGAGGTCTGTCGTCGCCTTGAGCATGCCGAAGTCATGCAGATCGACAAGGAAATGCAGCCGCTCTTTCGCGACGTGACCGACCATGTCAATCGCGTCAAGGAGGAGGTGGACGCTCTTCGCGAGGTTCTGGCCTTCACGTTTGAGGCGAGCTTGATGGTGGGGCAGGCGCAACAGACCGCCATAACCCGCAGGCTCGCCGCTTGGGCCGCGATCCTCGCCGTCCCGACGGCAATTGCCGGGATCTATGGGATGAATTTCGAGCGCATGCCCGAGCTCAAGTGGCAGTACGGGTACTACATCGTGCTTTGTGCCATTGCCGCGATTTGCGGAACCGTTTACTGGCGTCTACGTCGAAACGGCTGGTTGTAGGCAAGCTAGTCAGCCTGCCGGCACCTAGGCCACAGGCCGTCGTTATGCCAAGACCATGTCAATCTGCCTGCCCTCCATATCAACCACCTCGACGCCGTCCTGCCCAGGTTACGTACTCGCCGGGCTTTGGAAGGATTTGGAACCTCCACAACAGGAATCCTGCCAACGTGACATAGTCGCCGGGCGCAGGGCCTTCCTGAGCATCGACGGTTGCATCGCGTCACTGAAGGAAGGTGTCGACCGTCGTACCAGGCTAACTCAAGAAATAGCGGCCGTCGGCCGAGGGCAGGTGATTGAGCCGCGTGTTCGGGGTTGAAGCCGGCCACGTGGCAACGCGTTGCGACGCGCGACCTCGGCCTCTGCAATCCTGGCCCAGGACTCGCACAGAGCCTCGAAGCGCCGAAGCTCATGCTCGTCGAGCACCCGAATTTCGCATGGGCCACGGTCATTGAGCTCTTTCAGAATGTCACGCATCTTGTACCTCTCAGACGCCTGATTTCGGGGGCAGGATCTGGCGGCTCCTGTACTTCCCCGTCTTCAAGTCGACACGATGCGATCGCCGACGCTCGCCGGACGCCTTGTCCTCAACGTACGTTGGGGCGTGCAGCGCGTCCGCCGAGCGTCGCATCCCGCGCCTGGATCGGGACACCTTTCTCTTGGGAACAGCCGTGTTCGCTCTTCAGATCTAGCGATCTACGCATTTTCGATCGCGCTCATGCGCCCGCGTCACCAAGAGGTTTCTCGTGGCATTTGGGTCCTGGTCCCCGCATGTAGTGGTGCTCGGGACGGTAAGACCCGAACATCCCGCTTGAAGACGCCAACCTTGTTGCCTGTGTTCTCGCGAATGACCCACAACCCCTGCGCATTCTGACCGAGCACGAAATACGACTTACTGGCGCGAGCGATGGGCAAGTCGCTCCACCGAGGAGTGGCCGCCGCACGGTGGGCAAGAGTGGACATGGGATTTCTCTCCACATGACTCGGTTCGATGCACCTGAGATCTATTGCGGCGGGCATATGATCTCCATGAGGGACGAAGGGCTTTGTCATAGGCGGCGCATAAGAATGGCGGCTCTCGGTTTCCACCATTGCGCGACGCCCTCGTCGAGAGTAACGCCTCATCGCGAGCCTATCTTGAACACCATTGCAGGGCTTGGTGAGTAGCGCCGGTGATCTCGATTCTTTCTTACGTCGCAGCAGCCCTCGCTGAGATCGGCGGCTGCTTCGCATTCTGGGCTTGGTTGCGTCTTGGGGCGTCGGTGTGGTGGCTCCTTCCCGGCATCGTTTCGCTCGCGTTGTTTGCCTATCTCCTCACGCTCGTGGAGGCCGAGGCTGCTGGACGCGCCTACGCCGCTTATGGCGGTGTCTACATTGCGGCGTCTCTCCTGTGGCTGTGGGCCGTCGAGGACGTGCGGCCCGATCGATGGGATGCGATCGGGGCTGCCCTCTGCCTCGGGGGTGCAGCTGTCATTCTTTGGGGGCCGCGGTGAGCAGGAGTCCCCTCAGGTTCTGACCTCCAGTTCAACATACAGCTCAGAGCTCAGTCCGTAGGTCCAAGCGACGGCTTCGCGCGCGGTGCTCAACCGCACGGAAACCCGTAGGAAGTAGCGCCTGCGCGAGCCGTCGCTCTCGGCAGTGCCGTTCACGACCTCGACGGCCGCCCATGCGCCGATGGTCACGCCGCGATGGCTCCAGCGCGTGCGCCACAAGACGCCGGTTTCGTATTCCGAGACTCGCGTGGCGCCGCCGCTCCTGACGAAGCGCTCCGGCGTCATGATCTCGATCATACAGTTGCGCAGCACCGGATCGATCTGATCGGAGATGGCATCGGGGGTGATCCTCTCGGGACGCTCGATCACCCAGACCGGCACCTCGACGCCCGTCCAGACATAGAACGACCAGCCGTCGGGGTACTGCTGAGCGGGGCTATCCGGCGCGCCGCGAAGTGCTTCAAGGTGCGCCTGGCAGAGGACGATGGCGTGGCGAAGTCGAGGTCGAGCATCCTTCGACGGCTGGGCCGCCCTGTCGGAGGGCGCCTATCTCTTGCGTGTCAAACGGCGCGGAACTATGAGGGTCAATGCGTGGCCGATCCGCACTCAGGAGCGCATCGACGCCGCCGCGTGCCGCCGGGAAGCGCTCGCACAGCGCGGCGCGGGCACCAGGGAAGCTGTCGGGCACCCTCAGCGGTGCGCCGACCGGCCCGCCCCGAACCTCGTAGAGCGGGCCCACGGGCACCCATTCGACGGCATCGAGCAGGTCAAAGCTGCCGAGCACGTGGTGCTTGGGATCAGCGGGATCGCGCGGATCAGTAGTCTCGTGCAGCGATGCCTCGATCACCAGGCTGCCCACGCTGTAGGTGGAAGCGGCGCCGCCGACCGAGGTGTTGCGCTCGATGAGCAGCGTCTTGCGGCCGGCGCAACGCCAGCAGCGCTGCCGCCGTCAGGCCAAGAACCGCGCCGATGACAACGACGTCGTACTGCTTCGGCATCCGGCTCGCCTCCAGGATCGGCGAGCACCTGGCCATCGGTCAGAGTGGCGCGCCTTGCGCCCAATCAACTCCGACGCGTCGACCTCTCGGTCGCCCATATGATGTCCCCGAAAGGAAGCGGTAGACGCGATCTCATTGGCAGGCGCTGTCGACCGCCGCTTTGCGGGCCTCCAAGGCTCTCAGCGTCGCGTTGAGAAGCGCGAGCATCCTCTCTCGCTCGGATACATCCCCGGGCCAGCCGTGGTGATCATGTGCCTGCTCGATGCAGCGCCGTACGTCCGCAATGCGTCGCTCCAAGCGTTCCAGCTCTTGACGGTCCTCCGCCATGATTGGCGGATAGCCGCGGCGAGCTCATGGGGCATTGAGCAGGATCAAGAGCAGACCGTGCCGCTGTGCACGACCTTGCAGCGCCGGCATCGCGCGACCTGCGGCGGTCAATCGTTGAGGACTTCCCGCAGGGCTCGAGCAAGATCGGCCTGCTTGTAAGGCTTGCGGAGGACCCTGAGTCCGCTTCCCGTGGTGTCCTGCGCCGATGCGACCTCAGCATCGTAACCCGAGGTCAGCAGGATCTTGCAGCCTTGCAGACGCTGCTTGGCATGCTGGGCCAGCTCATAGCCGGTCATTCCTCCCGGCATCACCACATCGCTGAAGATGAGGTCGATCTCTGTGCCGGCGTCGAGCAGAGCAAGGGCAGCCGGCCCGGTGTCGGCCTCGACCACGCGATAGCCGAGCAGTGCGAGCCGGCGCAACGACAGCTTGCGCACCTCGGGGTTGTCCTCGACGACCAGCACGGTCTCGCCCGCAGCAGCATTGGGTTGCTTGTCCGAAGCTGCATCGACGGGAGCTTGCTGCGTGTCAATAACCGGCAGGTAGAGGTTGACGGTGGTACCGCGGCCAGGCACGCTGTAGATGGTGGCGTTGCCGCCGGACTGCTTGACGAAGCCGTACACGCTCGCGAGGCCCAGCCCCGTTCCACGGCCGGGGGGCTTGGTCGTGAAGAAGGGCTCGAACGCGCGCGCCACCACCTCGCGAGGCATGCCGCTGCCGGTGTCCGAAATCGACAGACGAACGTACTGACCGGGCATGAGCCCGTACGCGGCGCAATCGTCGGACGAGAGGCTGATGTCCTCGGTGTCAATGGCGAGCCTGCCGCCCCGGGGCATGGCATCGCGGGCATTGATGGCCAGATTGAGCACCGCATTCTCGATCTCGCTCGGGTCGACGCGGATGGTTCCTAGCGATCTGGCCAAGGACGTGCTCACCGAGATGGTCTCGCCGATCGAACGGCGCAGCAGGTCCATCATGCCCAGGATCTGCTCGTTCAGGTCGAGGGTGACCGGCTCGAGCTTGCGCTGACGGGAGAAGCTTAGGACATCCCGATAAATAATCGCTACGATTTCGGCGGTTGGCGCGGTTTGATCGTGTAGTTCCATTCAGGATGGAACGGATCGCCGGTGATGTCGAGGCTGGCCATCTCGGCCTTGCCGACCTTGCGGCCTTTCAGGTAGGTGCGCTCGTCGAGGGCGCTCTCGACCTTGAGCCCGGTCTTGGTCGTGGTGGCGCCGATCAGCTCGACGACTGCCATGCGGCTCACCAGCGGCCGGCCGCGCCAGTTCTGCGTGATGTGGCAGAACAGGCGGTGCTCGATCTTGTTCCACTTGGAGGTGCCGGGCGGATAGTGGTGGACGTGGAGAGTGAGGTCCATCTCGTCGGCGAGCTTCTGCAGCTCCACCTTCCACAACCGCACACGCGCGCCGTTGGAGCCGCCGCAGTCCGCCGTGATCGTCAGCTCACGCGCTCCAGAGTAGCGTTTGCAGCCCATGCGCTCGAACCAGGTACGGATCGATTGGACCGCGAACTCGGCCGTGTCGGAAGTGATCCCGACGCTGACCCAGCCTTCGTTGGCGCCCACGTCGTAGACGCCGTAGGGCACCACCTTGCCGAGCTTCTTGTCCTCGAAGTCGTGGACCTTGACGCGCAGCGGCTCACCCTTCGGCCGCAAATCCGTGCCGCCGTTCTTGTAGTTGCCGACAAGCTCCTTCTTCTTCGTGTCGACGGAGACGACGGGCTGGCCCGCCGCCTGTGCCGCCACCACCTTGGCGTTGATGTGCTCGAACTGGGCGTTGCGGTCGGGATGGCGCGAGCCTTCGTCCGCCTTGCGGTTGGACTGGCGCGAGAAGCCGAGCTTGATGAGCTCCTTGCGCACCGTGTCGGCGCTGACAGGATGCCCCATCGCGGTGAGCGTCGCCGCCAGCTTGTCCATGCTCTTCGAGACCCACAGCAGCGGCCGCGTCGGGTCGCCCAGCGTGGCGGGCTCGACCAAGCTCTGCAGGGCAGGAACCAGCCCCGGGTCGCTCGCCGCAACCGACTTGCGTCCTCCGCCGGCGCGGCGAACACGGCCCTTGAGCAGCGGCGGAGCGTCGAGATCGTCCTCGCCCCGGTTGATGGTCGAGCGGGCGAGCCCGGTGATCTGAGAGACCACTTCGAGCGCGCCCCAACCGGCAGCTCGCACCTCGGCTGCTGCAAACAACCGTCGGCCCCGCTCGTCGAGCTTCGCGCCGACATCCTCCCAACGTTGCCGGATGGCGTCCTCGTCGATCATCCGACCGACCTACGCCGCTTCGCGCCCTTCAGGAATCCCCACGCCCTGAGTCACACGGCCGCACGCCCACGCACCGCGATTCTGTTATTTTGCGACGTGTCCTTAGGAGACGGCCGGTGAGACGGGCCCCCATCTCGGCGGCCTCATTGGCGTTGCGGACGCATTCTCGCGCCTGCTCGGGGTCGCGGCTTGCCTCGAACAGCTCGTGGCTGCCCATGATGACTGTCAGCAGGTTGTTGAAATCGTGGGCAATGCCGCCGGTCAGCTGCCCGAGCGCATCCATGCGCTGCGCTTGTCTCAGCGCCTCCTCCTGCTTCAGCTGCTGCGTGATATCGCGAACGAGGCCCATAACGCCCAGGATGTTGCGCTGCGGGTCGCGGATGACGGTGGCGATGATCTCCCCCGGGAACGTCTCGCCGCTCTTGCGCCGAAAGCTCACCTGGATCGGATCGGCCTCGCCTATTGCATCAGCGGCATTGAGATCCAGCCGCAGACGGGCCACGGGCGCATAGTCCTCGTCGCTGGCGTAGACGATGCGCGAATTCTGCCCGATCAGCTCATCGGCTGCGTAGCCGAAGATGCGCGTCATTGCGGGGTTGACGAGGAAAATTCTGCGGCTTTGATCGGCAATGATGATGGCTTGCGGCGCATCGTTGATGACGGCCTGGAACAACGTCTGCTGGCGCAGGCTCTCGCCTTCGGCGTGCCGTCGCGCCGTCATGTCGTGGAGGATGCCGGCAAAGTGTCGCTTGCCCCCGATCTGGTACTCGCTGACAGAGAGATGCATCGGAAACGTGGAGCCGTCCTTGCGTCGGCCTCTGACCTCGCGACCGATGCCGATGATCCTTCGCTCTTCGGTATCCAGGTACCGCCGCAGATAACCGTCATGCTCGTTCACGTATGGCTCGGGCATGAGAATTTTCACGTTTCTCCCGACCATCTCGGGCGCTGCATAGCCAAAGAGCCTTCCCGTTGCTGGATTGACTGATGAGATGAGGCCGCAGTCGTCGATCACCACAATGGCGTCGACGGCGCTATCGAAGACGGCCCGCATGCGCGCTTCGCTCTCCCGCAGCGCATGCTCGGCTCTGTGCCGACGGATCGCATCGCCCAGGATATTGGCGACGCCGAGCAGGAAGTTCACGTCATCCTGCGAGAGAGCGACCAGCCGCGTGCTGTGTGCACCGAGCACGCCCCACTGCGCGCCATCACTGTCGCGGATGACGCAGCTCATGCCGCTGACGACGCCGTGGTTTACCAGTAGCGGCGGGCCGGTGAACCGCTGCTCCTTGCGCAGATCCTGCACGACCACAGGGACGTCCGACAGCAACGTGTAGCCGGCCTGGGAGGACTGGCCAGCCGCGACGGTTGCCTTGCCGACCAGCCCGTCCTGCCATCCGATCCCGGCGCGCAGCAGCAGATCTGCTCCCCCCGGCCGAAGCTCCAGAACCTTGCTGTATTCGATCTCCAGCGTCCCGGCTATCGTGGCCGTGGCGTGAGCAAATATTCGATCCAGATCGTGTTCACGCAGGGTCAGCTCGCCCAGCTTGGCAATCGCCTCCTGCTGCCGCGCGCGGACGCGCAGCATCTCTTCCATTCTGGTGCGTTCGATAAAATCGGCAGCCTGGCGCACGTAGAGGTCCAGCCGGCGCAGGTCGTGCTCCGTCGGCCGATGCACGGACCGGAAATGCGTCGACAGCATACCCAGCGGCTTGCCGTCCCTGCCCATGAGGGGAGTGGACTGCACGGCGCGGAAGCCGCTCGCGCGGGCGATTGGACGGAGTGGGGCAAACGCCGGGTCAGCCTCGACGTCCTCGATGACGATCCGCTCGCCGAAGCGCAACGCCCTGCCGCAGGCCGAGTCGTCTTCTGCCGATACCTCGTGGAAGAAATCGAGAAAGTCCTGTGCGAACCCGCGTTGCGCCGCGATCTGCAGGACGCGGCGCTCGCTATCGAGCAGCTGCACGTCGCCCTTGTCGGCACCAAGCAGCTCCATCGACGCGGCGAGGATCTCTTCGAGCCCCTCGCGCAAGTCCCGGATGTTCCAAAGCCGTGCGGACGCCTCGTGCAGCCTCGTCAGCGCGGCGGTTTCAGCTGCGAGGTGCGGATGGCCGCTCGACACGACTCTCTGACCCGGATCAGATTTCCCGTGTGTGCTCATGGCGAGATTGAGGCCTTGCACCGAAGTCTGCCGCCAACGAACCTCCGCTCAAATCTAACATAGGACAGCAAGGTTAACTATGGCAATGCGTCTGCTGAATTCCTCTTGCCGGCCTGATCTCCGGACGCCGACTTTGGGAGGGGTGACGGCGACACTGAAACGTCATAAGGTTCCAGAGTGACACCGAGCCTCTCCTCGCTAGCCGGGCTCGGCCTCCCAACGTCGATCATCACGCTTGTCGCGAAGCGTCGAGGATTGATCGACGGCTCAGGGACCTCGCGGCCAGCCACCAATCAAG
>DATBKR010000246.1:0-8087 GCA_036555805.1 Hyphomicrobiaceae bacterium
AGACCCAGGCTTCATTCCTGGCCTATATGGACGCGTTCTGGGTTCTGATGCTCGTCGCGCTTGCGACCGTGCCTCTCGCCCTGATCTTGCGCAACGTCAAACTGGGCGCCGCGGCCGCGGCCCATTGAGAGCCGGCACTACTCCCATTCCACTTTCGCGACCAGCATGTAGCCGGCGCCGTAGACGGTCTTGATCAGCTCCTGGTTGCCGTCGTCGTCGCCGTGCAGTTTGCGCCTGAGCCGCGAGATCCGTGCGTCGATGCTCCGATCGAGTGGCTCGCGGTCGCCGTCGCCGAGCAGCGCAGCCCGATTGAGGATGCGATTGGGTTGTCTGAGCAGGGTCGCGAGGAGACGGGCCTCGGCAACAGACAGCTCAACTTCGCCACCTCCAGGGCCTGTCAGGCGGTTGCAGCTCTCTTCGAATGTCCAGCCGCTGAACCGGGCGGACCTGTGCGTGCCTTTCCTCGGCTGGCCGCCCCGCTCCAGTCGCCTCAGAATCGTGTTGACGCGGGCGACGACCTCGCGCGGCTCGAACGGCTTGACCATATAGTCGTCGGCGCCGAGCTCCAGACCGAGAATGCGGTCGTCCACGCTCTGCCGGCCCGTCAGGATGAGGATGGCGCTGTCCGAAACCGCCTGCACCTGGCGCACGAGGTGGAGGCCGTCCAAGTCCGGCAGGCCGAGGTCGATTACAGAGATCGCCGGCGCCTTCCTCCTCAGACACTGCAGGAAGTTCGTTCCTGTGCTGAAGTGCTCCGAGCGAAACCCGTGCTGATCGAGCGTCGCGCAGACCAGACGTCCGATCTCGACGTTGTCCTCGACGACGTAGACGATCCGGCCGTCGGCCTGTTGCGTGATCTCAGGATTGTCCATCAGTGTGGTGCCATCTCAATGGCTGCAGCGAGCTCCTCCTTGGTACAGGGTTTCCGTAGCACCGTAAACGACCGATGCCGGCCACCCTGCACGTCTAATCCTGCGGCATAACCCGTGATGAGCACCACCCGCAGCCCCGGCCGCCTTTGCTTTGCGAGATGGGCAAGGCGCCGCCCGTCCATAGCGCCCGGCATCACGATGTCGGAGACCAGGACCGAAAGCTCCGGAACGTCGTCGATGATCGCCAGGGCTTCATCGCTGGCGGGTGCCTCGATCACCATGTGTCCGATGTCGGTGAGCTGGCGGCGGATGGCCGTGCGCACGTCGGCATCGTCCTCGACCAGCAGGACGAGACGCGAGGCGCCCACGCCTTGGCGCGCGCCCTGCAACTGACCTACGTTGGGACGAGATGGGGCCGGGCTCGCCGGCAGCAGCAGCGTCACGGTCGTACCCCTTCCCGGCGTGCTGCTGATGTGGACGGCTCCCCCCGATTGCTTCACGAAGCCGTAGACCACCGAGAGACCGAGACCGCTGCCGGCGCCGAACTGCTTGCTTGTGAAGAACGGCTCGAAAGCGCGCGAGAGCGTAGCCTGGTCCATTCCCACGCCGGTATCCTCGACGCGGATCTCGACATAGCGTCCTGGCGCGAGATCGAGCTCGGCGGCTTCCGTATTATGAACCAGCCGGCTTGCGCTGTGCACCGCGAGGCTGCCGCCTCCGGGCATGGCATCGCGGGCATTCAGCACAAGGTTGAGAAAAGCATGCTCGAGCTGCTCGCGGTCTACGCGCGTGTAGAGCTCGAAGGCCGCCGGCTGTCTTGAGATGCGGATCGCCGAGGGCAGGGAGGGATGCCACAGCGACAGGAGACTGGCAATGAGGCTATTGACCTCGACGATACGTGGTTCGAGCCTCTGGCGACGGGCAAAGGCCAGCAGGCGGCGCGTGATGTCCGCACACTTGTAGGCGGCGCTGAGCGCGGGCTCCACGAACTCCATCATGCCCGCCTTCGCCGCTCCATCGCGCAGCACCGCAAGGTTGCCGGTCACGATCGTCAGCAGGTTGTTGAAGTCGTGCGCCAGTCCGCCTGTCAACTCACCGACGGCTTGCATCTTCTGGGCATGCACGAGAACCGCCTCCAGGCGCTTCTGCTCAGCGCCGGCGGATTCCGGTTCAGAGGTGCGCTCGGGTACGCGGCGGTCAAGCCCTTCGTTGCGCTTCTGAAGCCGGCGCTCACGGCCGCGCTGCTGCGTAACGTCGGTATAGATCGTCGCGCAGCCTCCGTTGGGGAGCGGCAGGCTCCTGATGGCGACGATGGTGCCGTCGGGTCGAATAAGCTCCGTGTTGTGCGGCTTGAATTCGCGAACGCGTCGAAGCTGCTCGGCCACGAGCTCCTCGACGTCCCCTTCACCGTACTCTCCGTGTTCGGCATTGTAGCGTATGAAGTCGGCGAAAGGGGTCCCGACGCGCGACATTTCCGGCGGAAGGCCGAACAGCCTCAATAGACCGCGGTTTGCGGCGACAAGCTTCAGGTCGCGGTCTATCACGGCGAAACCCTGGTCGATCAAGTCGAGGCCGGCCTGCAGCAGCGCGAAGCGGCGCCGCTCTTCCTCGAGGTCTGCCCGCGTTGCTGTGGCGGCCGCCGGGTCCACGGGCGTCATTGGGCGAACATTGGGCAATATCCCAGCGAAGAGCACGGGCGGCGCCTCCCTCGGGAAGCACGCGAAGGTTGTCACGATTCGATACAATTGCGGCAAAGTTTCGCAAGAGTCTCGTCGCAGATTGCCTCGCGACACAAAGCGGTCCTGTCCCGCCCGGGGCCGGTGTCGGGGAGGAAAGCCTATGCGCCGAGCAATTCGCGCTGACGCGCATGGCCGTTGTTTCGCAGCTCCGCCAACCGAGGGCGTTGGCGGGCTGCGACCCCCCTCGCGCCCGCAATGGCCGGCTTGCAGCATTGCATAGCGTCCAAGGGGGAAACCAGGGTCAAGACGCTCGGCGTCGAGGTCGAAGAGCTCAGTCTCGCAATCCCCCGACAACACCGGGTTGCGAGGCCCGTTCTTGCCCCCGAACCTGGCCTACTCCTCCAATCCCGCCAAGCGCATGCCCTTCAGAAATCGCTCCATGAGTTCAGGCGTCTGGTAGGGGACGTTGGCCCGAATCCACGCGGCGGAGAGTTGCGGCTGCTCGCGACGCACGGCGGCCAGGAGCGCCCGCGCCTCTTCGATCTGCCCGATTCGTGCGAGGCTCGCGCAGCGCAGGCGGTGCGCACCCTGGAAGCCGGGGCGCAGCCGAGCGGCCTCGGTGGTGTACTGCAGGGCGTTGGCATAGCGCCCGGCCAGATAGTGGGCGACCGCAACGGCGCCGAAGAATTGGGCCATCATCGGGTCGAACGGGCTGAGCCTGATGGCGTCTTCGGCGTGCTCGATTGCCTCGCGGTCGTCGCCGGCGAACGCGAGGCCGTGACTGAGGTGAAAGCGGCCGATGGCGGAATTTGGGTTGAGACTGACAGATCGGCGGAACGCCGCAATCGCCTCCCCCGTGCGCCTTTCCATCAGAGCGGAGTAGCCGAGTGCGATGTGGCCCCACGGATCCCGGTCGTCGAGTGCGACCGTGCGCGCGGCGTGTTGCCCGCCGCCGTCCAGCCCCTCACCGCGATCCATCCAGCCCATGTGCACGGCGAACACGAGATAGAAGCCGAGCAAGCTCCGCGCCGGCGCGTAGTCCGGGTAATGGGCGACTGCCCGCCCCAGTTGCTCAGTGGCTGCCAGGAGGTCGTCGCGCGTCATGCGCCAGAACTGCATTTGTGCGCGCGCCACGAGCTCCCAGGCATCCAGGTTGTCGCCGGACCGCGATAGAGCGCGGGTGCCCTCCGCCGCAAGCAGGTGGGGCTCGATAGCGGCCGCGACGCTGCGGGTGATCTCATCTTGCACTGCGAAGATGTCGCCGACCCTGCGGTCATAGCGTTCCGCCCAGTAGTGGCCCCCGGTTGTTGCGTCAACGAGCTGCGCGCTGATGCGTAGACGCTTGCCGGCGCGGCGGACGCTGCCTTCCAGGACATAACGCACGCCGAGCTCGCGCGCGACCTGCTTCACGTCGACGGCGCGATGCTTGTAGACGAAGGCCGAGTTGCGAGCGATGACGAACAGCCACCGGATGCGGGCCAAGCCGGTGATCAGGTCCTCCGAAATGCCGTCAGCGAAGTGCTCCTGATCGGGATCGCCGCCCATGTTATCAAACGGCAGCACCGCGATGGAGGGACGGCCAGGCAAGGACAGGTGCGCAGCCTCCCCCTGTGTACCGGAGCCGGCCATCGGCGAAGGATGCGTCGGTGAGGGGGAATCGATCGTTGCGGTGGGCACCGGGTCTTCCCGGACCGCGCCGATGAAGCGGAGACCCTTGCGCGGCAGCGTTTTGATCAGGCCTTGCCGGTCGCCGCTGTCGCCGATAGCGGTGCGGGCCGCGTTGATGCGGTTGAACAGCGCGGAGTCCGACACGATGCGCCCCTGCCAGACCGCCGCCAGCAGGTCGTCCTTGGTGACGACGCGATCGCGATGTCGAACCAGATGCACCAGCAGGTCGAATACCTGAGGCTCGACGGGCACCAGGGCAGCGCCCCGATGCAGTTCGCGTCGATCTGTGTCGAGTGCACAATCCTCGAAGAGATAGCGCAAGAAGAGGGCTCCGGGCCTGTCGCGCGCTGACGTTAGCACAGGGGTCCTGGAGCAAAAATGGAGGCAAGCATGAGAGCAAGTTAATTCCCTCCCAAAGCGGGTGCAGTTCTATGCTCGCATGATGCAGCGGGTGTCTGAGGAGGACCGCGATGAAACTTCGCTGGCGGGCGGTACGGCCCGGCATCGTTGCTGCGCTGACTGCCGGGGTGATCGGGCTGGCGCTGGGCGCCTCAGCGGCCGTGGCGCAGGTGAAGTTCGAAATCAAGCCGGTGGCTGAAAAGAGGCTGAAGGAACTGCCGGGCGGACCGCTTTATTGGCGGCTCGAAACGTTCCCCACGCTCGCCGAGGCGCAGGCGGCGGCGAGCCCCGCTTCGCTGGCGGTCGAGGTAGCGGGCAAGGCCTGGCTCTTCACGCTTGGCCCCCGGGGCGGGGCACCCCGCGGCAGCGAGGTGGCGGAGATCGGGCCGGTTCCCGCGATCACGGCGCCCGAGTACCTGCTGCGCGTCAATAGAGCTGGCGGTCCCCCTGGCGCCAAGACTCGGGTGCATACGCATCCGGGCTCGGAGGCGTTCTACGTGCTTGCCGGCCGGTTGGGCCAGCGGACACCCCACGGTGTGAGCCATGCCGATGCGGGCCAGACGATGAATGGGCACGGAGCCGACACGCCCATGGAGGTCTTCAATGACGGCGCCGTCGATCTCGACCAGATCGTGCTGTTCGTCGTGGACGCCACGCGCCCGTTCTCCTCGCCGGCCAGGTTCGACTGAAATGGCAAACGAAAGACCAGAGCCGGCGGCGGGCGCCGCCCGCCACGACGGCTGGAAGGCCGGCGACAGCTACGAGGCCTACATGGGCCGTTGGAGCCGCCAAGTCGCGCCACGGTTCCTGGACTGGCTAGGCGTGCCGCCTGGGCGCGACTGGCTGGATGTCGGCTGCGGTACCGGCGCCCTTTCCGCTGCCGTCGTGGCCCAATGCCAGCCGCGGAGCCTAATGTCGATCGATCCCTCGGAAGCATTCATCGAAACCGCGCGCGCACGCCTTCCCGATGCGCCCGCCGCCTTTCGGGTGGGCGACGCGCAGGCGCTGCCGGTCGAGGACGGCAGCCGCGACGTCATCGTCTCGGCGCTGGTACTCAACTTCGTGCCCGACAGGGCAAAGGCACTCGCCGAGATGAGGCGCGTCGCCCGCACCGGCGGAACGATCGGGTTCTACCTGTGGGACTATCCCGGCGGCGGCGTGGAGTTCATCCGCGCGTTCTGGGGCGCCGCCGTGGCCCTCGACCCCGCTGCCGCGGAACTGTCGGAGGATCGGCGCTTCCCATTTTGTACGCCACATGATCTGGCTCGCCTGGCGAGTGGCGCCGGCCTCCGCGGGATCGAGATCACGTCCATCGAGGTGCCGACCGTATTCCAAGGCTTTGATGACTTCTGGCAGCCATTCACATCTGGCACTGGACCCGCGCCGGGTTACTGCATGGCACTCCCACAAGAGGCTCGCCAGCGCCTGAGAGAAAAACTCCGAGAACGCCTGGCGCCAGATACCGGCAGCTCCATCTCCCTCAGCGCGCGCGCCTGGGCACTCAAGGCCGTGGCACCTTAAGCGTATTCATAAGCCCATACCGGCTCGCCGATCTGGCTCTGCCGGCTCCGGGAATGCTGACGGGGGCCGCAAGCGTGCCGCCGTGGGGACGGGCCTCGGCTGCTCTGCCCCCGCTCACGATGGCACGCTGAGCGCTCCTCGCTCTGCCCTGCCGCCCAACCGCGGTTGCGCGGGTAACTTTGCGCACGAATGCCATGCGCACTACTATAAGTAGCAGTGCAACCTGTTGTCTCCTCGGCGGAGAGGCACTTGTAGCCTCGGACCAGACTGGTGAAGAGGAGGTCAGGAGAGGTGACGGCTGCAGGCCGCACTGGTGGAACCGATGCCGGGGCGATCTCCCGTCGGTCGGCCCTGACGGGAGGAGCGAGGCTGCTCGCCGCTCTCGCGGTCCCGACTGTGGGCCACACCGCTCGGTACTCCTTGCGGGTGTCATCGCTCCGTTTCGGGTCTCTGAGCTGGCTCCTCGATACGCTCCGTGACCGAGGCATCGACGCCGAATTTGCGATCGATATCGAGGTGATCGACGCGGCCACCAGCCACGCCGGCCCGATTGCGCTCCTTGCCGGCGAGGCGGAAGTCATCGTCAGCGACTGGATCTGGGCGATGCGCCAGCGTTCCGAGGGGGAGGATTTGCTCTTCGCCCCTTATTCGTCGGCGCTCGGCGCCCTGATGGTGCCCGCCGGATCGCGGGTGCGAAGCCTCCCCGACCTCAGGGCAAAGCGCCTCGGCGTGGCCGGCGGCCCGATCGACAAGAGCTGGCTCGTACTCAGGGCCTACTCGCGGCGAACGATGGGGCAGGACATCGCCGACCTCGCCGATCCGGTGTTCGCTGCCGCGCCGCTGCTGACCGAGGAGATTCGGAAAGGCCGGCTCGATGCGGTTCTCAATTTCTGGACCTACGCGGCAAGGCTACAGGGCAGCGGCTTCGTGCCGCTGCTGCACATGGCGGATGCCCTTAGGTCGCTCGGTGTCGAGCCGGCGCCGACCCTCGTCGGCTTCGTTTTCAGGGAACGCACGCTGAAGGCCAGGCGGGCAGCGCTCGAGGCCTTCCTGCGAGCGGTCGCTGAGGGCAACGCGGTGCTGGCCCGTTCCGATGCGGCGTGGGAGCGGCTCAGACCTCTGGTGCGGCCAGCCGACGACGCCGAGCTTGCCGCGATCCGGTCGTCCTATCGGGCCGGCATTCCCGGACCCTGGCGTGAGGCCGAGACCCGGTCTGCCGCGCAGCTGTTCGACATGCTGGCTGCGTCGGGTGGCATGGAGCTGATCGGTCCGCGCACGCGCTTCGATGCCAAGCTGTTCCATGGCACAGGGTGACGCAGCCTCGGGCAATGCCGGCCGTCCTTTGCTGCGGCTCGGGTGGACGCTCGCGTCGATCGCCGCACTCGCAGCGGTCTGGCACGAAGCGGCGACGGTCCTGCAGAGCCGCTTGCTCCCCGGCCCCGCCGAAGTAGCGGCGACATTCTTTAGGGAGCTGCAGACGGGTGCGCTCATCTTGCATCTCGGTGCCACCCTCGCACGAGTCGCCGCAAGCTTCATCCTGGCCATGGCAATCGGCACCGCCATCGGCATCGCGCTCGGACGCCTGCGCTGGGTCGACCGCTTCTTCGACAGCTGGCTGATCCTCTTCCTGAACCTCCCGGCGCTGGTGGTCATCGTCTTGTGCTACGTATGGTTCGGCCTGACCGAGGTGGCTGCCATCACCGCCGTCGCCATCAACAAGATCCCCAACGTTGCCGTCACCATCCGTGAAGGTACGCGCAGCCTGTCGAAGGACCTTGCGGAGATGGCCGAGGTCTACCGGTTCGGCCGCTGGCGGACGCTCAGGCACGTGATCCTGCCCCAGCTCGCGCCGTTCTTTTTCGCCGCCGTGCGGTCCGGGCTGGCGCTGGTGTGGAAGATCGTGCTGGTGGTCGAGCTCCTCGGCCGCTCGAACGGGGTCGGATACGAG
>DATBKR010000247.1:0-11623 GCA_036555805.1 Hyphomicrobiaceae bacterium
GACTTCAACAACGTCATCAAGCCGGTGGTGAAGCGCTCCTTTCAGCCGACGCGGGTGGAGATGCTGCCGCTCGCCATGCGCCAGGCGGCCATGACCATGACCAGCGGCCGGCCCGGCCCGGTCAACCTCGACGTGCCCTACAACCTCTTCATGGAGAGCGCCGAGGTGCAGGAAGAGCCGGCGTGGGACGGCTACAATTCCCGCCGCAGCGGCGCCAGCGAGGCCGACGTGGCGCGCACCGTGGACTGGCTGCTGGCCGCGGAGCGCCCGGTGATCTTCATCGGCCACGGCGTGACGCTGTCCGAGGCCGGCCCGGAGCTGACGGCGCTGGCGGAGCGCCTGTCCGTGCCCGTGATCAGCTCGCCCAACGGCATGGGCTGCCTCGACATGCGCAGTGCCCTGTCGCTCGGCTTCATCGGCCGCAACGGCGCCTATCCCGCCAACCAGGCTGGTCGCCACGCCGATCTGGTGCTCGCCATCGGCGCCCGCTTCGACGACCGCTCGGCCTCGTCGTGGCTGCCCGGCTATTCCTGGAACTTCCCGCTCACGCGACTGATCCACGTCGACCTCGATCACGGCGAGATCGGCCGCAACTATCCGCCCGACCTCGGCATCCTCGCCGACGCCAAGGCGTTCCTGCAACAGCTCCTTTCCGAGCTGGATCGCCGCAAGGTGGGCGGCACGCCGCGCCTGCGGGAATGGGCCGCCAGCATCGCCGGCTGGCGCAAGGAGTGGGCGGCCTTCATCAAGCCGGGGTTCGAGACGCATTCCACCCCGATCCGGCCGGAGCGCATCGTCGCGGACTGCCGCGCGGTGCTGCCGGACGACGCCATCATCTCGCTCGACTCCGGCATCCACCACAACTGGTTCATGCAGTTCTGGGAGGCGCGCCGGCCGCAGACCATGCTCAACACCTGGGGCTATTCGGGCATGGGCTTCGGTCCCAGCTCGATCCTGGGCGCCAAGCTGGCCGCGCGCGACCGCCCGTGCGTGGCGATCTGCGGCGACGGCGGCTTCACCATGGTGCCGCACGTGCTGTGTACCGCCGTGGAGTACGACATCCCCGTGATCTGGGTGGTGTGGAACAACTTCGCCTGGGCCGCCATCCGCGACCTGCAGTACGCCTATTTCGACGGCCGCGAGTACGGCACCGGCTTCTACCAGGGCGCCAACCGCCAGGCCTACAACCCCGACTTCGCCGCCTGGGCGAGGGCCGCCGGCGTCGCCGGCCACACCGTCACCCGCTCGCAGGACTTCGCCGGCGTGCTGGCCGAGGCCGTCGCCTCCGGCAAGCCGGCGCTGATCGACGTGCACGTCGACGCCGACATCCGCCCGCCCGGCACCGGCGCCTGGGAGCTGCCGCCGATCCCGCCCAAGGAGCCCGTGTTCGGCAAGCCGTGGACACCGGACGTGTAGGTTGGGTCGAGGCGAAGCCGAGACCCAACAGACCTCGTACAAGCCCGTCGCATGAACACAGGCGTCTGTTGGGTCTCGCGTCGCTCGACCCAACCTACGGAGGATCGCAGGAGGACTCGATGATCGCCCTCCCAAACGCGGTGAGCGCTGTCATCTTCGACATGGACGGGCTTCTGCTCGATACGGAGCGGATCTATGTCGAGGCCATCGGGGGTGCCGGCCGCGCGGTAGGCGTCGAAATTTCAGAGGCGTTCTGCCACTCGATGATCGGCATTCCCGGCCCGGAATGCGACATCATGATAGAGCAGCAGTTCGGGCCGGCCTTTCCGATGGCAGAGTACCAGAGAGAATGCAGCACCCGGATAACCCGCCTCATCGAATTGGGCATTCCTCTCAAGCCGGGGTCCATTGAGCTCATCGACTATTTGGCGGAGCGCAGCATCCCCACCGCCATCGCGACATCGTCGAGTCGCAAGAGCGCGAGGCGACATCTTGAAAAATCGGGCCTTCTGGGTCGATTTCGCAGCGTTGTCACGCGCGATGACGTGGCGCGCGGCAAGCCCAACCCCGATCTGTTCATCAAGGCAGCGCAAAAGCTCGACAGCGATCCCAGGCATTGTCTCTCGTTGGAGGACTCGCCGAATGGTATTTGCTCGGCCAGCGCAGCAGGAACGATGCCCATTATGGTCCCCGATATCCTGGCGCCAACCGATGAGATTCGGGCCATGTGCATGGCGGTCCTCCAGAGCCTGCACGACGTTCGCGATATGTTGAGTGCGGTGAGTGCCGGATCAGAGGAAACAACTTGATGGCGGACGAGATGGACAAATACGCCCCCAGGATACGCAACATCGCCGAGGAGCCGTGGCAGCAGTTTCCGGCCCACTACGGCGGCGCGCTGTCGAAGGCGCTGGTGCGGCCGGAGACGGTGGGCTCGCGCCGGATCGACTACCGCATCTCCACCTACCAACCGATGGCCTACGTGGAGGCGCACGCCCACAAGGTGCAGGAGCAGGTCTACCATGTGCTCGACGGCGAGGGCCTGATGGAGATCGGCGGCGAGCGCCGCGTGGTGCGCAGGCACGACGTGGTCTTCATCCCGCCCGGCGTCCGCCACTCGATCCAGAACACGGGCCTCGGCGACCTCACCTTCGTCGTTGCCACCACCCCAGTCAGCGACGAGTGAGGATGCGGCCGGGCGATCACCGACAGCCGGAGACGAGCGCGGCGGCGGCTCCGGCCGCTCGGCCGAGGGTGACAGCGGTGAGGAGGCCGTTGCCGGAGAGGTAGCCCGAGGCCTTCGGCCCCGACACGCCGCGGGCGGCGCCGCCCGCGGCGAACAGGTTCGGCAGCCGTGTGCCATCGGGGCGCAGCGCCCGCGCGCTCGTATCGACCGCCAGGCCGCCCTGCGTGTGGAACAGCCCCCCCGTCACCTTGACCGCATGCAGCGGCGGCGTGAGCGCGGCCGTGCCGCTCCAGTCGCGGCCGAAGGCGTCCTGCGTGCGCGCGCGGCGGCATCGCTCGATGCCGGCGAAGGTCTGCGCCAGCTGGTCGCCGGGCACCTTGATGCGCGCCGCCAGCGCCTCGACCGCGTCGGCCACGATGACGGCGCCCTGCGCTTCGGCATTGCGGAAATCATCGAACTGCCGGGCCACCTGTGCGATGCGCGCATCGAAGATGCTGAAGGCGAGCCCCCCGGGCTGCGCCAGCACGGCGGCGGCCTGCTCGGAGTAGCCGTGCGTCTCGTCGGAGAACCGGCGACCCGCGGCGTTCACCTGGAAGCCGCCTTCCATCATCGTGGCCCAGGTGATGAGAATGCCGTGCGGATGGGCAACGGAGCCGTGCCCCTGGTGGCCGGACATGTCCTCCACGGCGGCGCCGAGCGCCGAGCCCCACAGCACCGCATCGCCCCGGTTGCCGGGGTGGCCGAAGTAGAGCGCGTCCGCGAGCTCCGGGATGTGCCGGGCCACCAGTTCCCTGTTGCCCCCGTAGCCGTTGCAGGCGAGCACGAGCGCTTCGCAGCCGATGCGCTCCTCCGCCCCGTCGGGACGCCGCAGGACAAGCCCGCGCACGCGCCCGTCCGGTGCCGCGATCAGCGTGGTCACGTGTGCGCTCGTGAGGATCGGGATGCCGCGCGCCTCGACGGCCTCGCGCAGCAGGTCGATCAGTTCCGCGCCCGACCGGCTCGGCAGCCCGTGCATGCGCCGCGCGGAGTGCCCGGGATAGTCGAAGTCGTGCACCAGGGAGAACGGCAGGGCGTGGCTCTGCGCCAGCCACTCGATGGCAGGACCGGATGCCTGGCTCACGCGCGCGACCAGGGCCGGGTCCGCCAGGCCCTCCGCCTTGAGGGCGATGTCCGCGGCAAACCGGGCGGGGCTGTCGTCGATGCCATGCTCGCGCTGCCAGCGCGTCCCGGCCGCCGGGATGAGCCCGGCCGACAGCGCCGTGGAGCCGCGCGGCACAGGATCGCGCTCGATCATCAGCGGCTCGACGCCCGCCTCGGCCGCGGCCAGCGCGGCAACCAGGCCGGCGGCCCCGGCGCCGACGATGGCGACCTCGACGCCGCTTTCGAAGCGAACCGTCTCGTCGAACTCTACTCGGGACATGGCAGCCTTACCCCTGGGCGAGCTCCCCCATTGCCTCGGCAATGGTGGCGATGCGGCTCACCGGCGCGAGCGCGGCGATGGCGGTCTCGTGCACCTTCGGCGAGAAGGCGGCGCAGCCGTCTGACAGCACCACGGTCTCGATGTCGCGTACGTGCGCATCGCGCACCGTCGAGGCCACGCCGCCGTTGGTGACGATGCCCCCGACGACCAGCCTGTCGATGCCGCACTTGCGCAGCAGCCATTCGAGCCGCGTCTGATGGAAGGCCGAGTAGGCGATCTTCTCGACCGACAGGTCGGCCGGCTGCAGGGCAGCGACCAGCGCGTGCCCCCAGGCGCCCGGCAGGAAGTCACCCTTCGTGAGAAAGGGGCGGAGCTCCTTCAGGTGTGGCGAGACGATCGGCTCGCCGTCTTTCGCGGGCACCAGCGTGAAGTGCGTGGAGACGATCCACCCGCCCTTGGCACGTACAAGGTCGGCCAGCGGCTTCACGAGCGCGGGCAGCGCGGCGATCTCGGGCGCGCTCTGCCTGGCCCTGCCGTAGGCGCCGTCGGGATGCAGGAAGTCGTTCTGCAGGTCGACGACGAGCAGCGCGGTACGGGATGCGGGGATTTCCACGGGGTCACCTCAGCTCTTGCGCTCGACGATGAGATTGCCGAGCCGATCGACGCGGGCCACGAGCCCCGGCTCGACCACCGTGGTCGCGTCCGGCTGCTCCAGCACGGCCGGCCCCTCGACCACGGCCTCAACGGGCAGGTCGAGCCGCGACCAGATCGAGGCCTCGTGCCAGCGTCCCGCAAACCAGACCTTGCGCGTGCCGCGGCGCGCGGTCTCCAGGGAGGCCGCCGCCTTGGGCGCGAGCGCCGCAAGGTCGAAGCGCGGCCGGCGGCCGACGGCAGCCGTACGCAGCGAGACGATTCTCACGGCGAGGCCCGGAAGGAGACGGCTGAAGGCGCCGAGATAGGCCCGTTCGAAGGCCGCACGCACGATCTCGGTCGTCACGCCGGTCGTACCGCCCCGGACCTCGACGGGAACCGGCACCGGCACGGTATGCGTCTGCCCGACATAGTGCATGTCGAGCTCGAACACCGTGTCGATGCCCCCCACGCGCAGCCCCGCGGTCTCGACCACCTGTCTTGCCGCGGCCGCCTCGGCGACCATCCATCGGTCGAGCGCGGCCCGGTTGAGGCCGTCGAGCGTCATGTTGAGCGTGCGCACCTGGTCGTGACGGATGTCGGCGATGACGCAGCCGAGCGCGCTGGTCACGCCGGGAAAGCGCGGCACCAGCGCGCCCTTCAGCCCCACGTCCTTGATCAGCGCGCCGACATGCAGGGCCCCGCCGCCGCCGAACGGCACGGCGATGAACATGCCCGGATCGTGCCCGCGCTCGATGGACACCAGCCGGATGGCACCGGCCATCTTCGCGTCGGCCACGCGGACGATCGCCTCCGCGGCAGGCATGACATCGAGGCCGAGCGGAGCGCCGACGCGGGCCGCGATGGCGTCGCGCGCCGCCTCCACGCCGAGGCGCGCGAGCTTGCCGCCGATCGGCCGCTCGGCGTTGATGCGGCCCAGGACCACGTTGGCGTCTGTCAGGGTGGGACGCCCGTTGCCCTGGCCGTAGCACACGGGGCCCGGACGAGAGCCTGCGCTCTCGGGGCCGACCTGCAGCAGCCCACCCTTGTCGACGCGGGCGATCGAGCCGCCGCCCGCTCCGATGGTCGTGATCTCGATCATGGGCGTGCGGATGACGAGGCCGAAGTCGACGGTGGTCTGCGCCGCAAGCGCCGTCGTGCCGCCGGCGACCAGCGACACGTCGAACGAGGTACCGCCGAGATCGCAGGTGATCGCGTTGTCGTAACCGGCGGCCCGTGCAATCGCGGCCGCCGCGATGACGCCGGCGGCCGGCCCCGACAGCGCGGTCCGCACGGGCAGGCGCCGGGCGGTCGCCGTCGACATCACGCCGCCGTTCGACTGCACGATATGGAACGCCCCGCCGAACCCGGTCTTGGCGAGCGCCGCCTCCAGCTTGGCCAGGTAGGAGCCGACCACGGGCTGGAGATACGCGTTCAGCGCCGTGGTGGACGTGCGCTCGAACTCGCGGATCTCGGGGAGAATCTGCGACGAGCACGCGACATGCTCGTTCGGCCACACCGCGCGCACCGCGGTCGATGCGGCCTGTTCATTGGCAGCGTTGGCGTAGGAGTTGATGAAGGCGATGGCGACCGCGGCGGCCCCCTTGGCCAGCAGCGTGCGGGCGGCGGCCCGCACCTCTTCGGCATCCACGGGCAAGCGGACCGTGCCGTCGGCGAGGGTGCGTTCGTTCACCTCCAGCCGCAGGTCGCGGTCGATCAACGGCACGAAGTCGCCCCATAGGCCCCATGTGTGACGGCGGTCGCGCCGGCGCATCTCCAGCACGTCGCGGAAGCCGCGCGTGGTGATGAGCCCGGCGCGCCCGCCCTTGCGCTCCAGCAGGGCGTTGGTGCCGACCGTGGTGCCGTGCACGATCGAGCCGACGCCCTTGGCGCCGTCGAGGCTCTCCAGCCCCGCCAGGAAGCCGATCTCCTCGTCCCCGCGGTTCGACGGCACCTTGGCCGTGCGGAAGGCGCCGGCGGCCTCGTCGTAAAGGAAGAAGTCGGTGAAGGTGCCGCCGACGTCGACGCCGACGATGGTTCTCAGGCCCGCGCTCACGCCGCCATTCCCCGCCGCAATGCGGCCGTGGCCGCGGCATCGACCTCGCCGGCCTCGGTCACCGCCACCTTGTAGAGCGCGCGCGCCGCCTCGCGGCTGACGTAGCCGAGACGCACGTCGCGGGCGACCTTGTCCGGCGCGCGCTCGGCGGGCGGGCCGAAGCCGCCGCCTCCCGGTGTCTCCAGCCGCACGCGCCCGCCGCCGGCGATCTTCACGTCGGTAATCTTGGAGGCGAGCGGGGGCGAGGCCTCGCCGCCGCCCGTCTGCCAGACGAAGCGATTGAGTGCCGCCGGCAGGCCGCCGTTCACGCCGAAGGGCGGATACTTGCCGCGCTCGCCCAGCAGGAACACGTCGGCGCCGGTGCCCGCCAGCACTTCGATCTCGTAGACGGCGCCGAGGCCGCCGCGATGGCGGCCGGCCCCGGCACTGTCGGATCGGAGCGACCATTGCGTGAAGATGACGGGATAGGCTGCCTCCAGGATCTCGGCCGGCGGGATGGTCGCGGTCGAGATCGGATTGTTGGCATGGTTGAGCCCGTCGCTCTCGGGATTGCCGCCGAGGCCGCCGCCGTAGAACGAGAACATCACCCAGCGCGAGCCGTCGTCGCGATGGCCCGCGAGCGAGAGCGCGTTGATGGTGCCGAACGGACCCGCGGTCGCGCGCTCGGGCACCGCCTTGGCGAGCGCGCCGAACACGACGCCGATCACGCGCAGGATGGTCTCCGTGTAGCCGCCGACCGGCTTCGGCGCCTTCACCCCGAGCAGCGTCGTGTCGGGGATCACGAAGGCGATGGGCGCAAGGCAGCCCGCGTTGGCCGGCACCTCGGGGAATACGTGCTTGAGCGCGACGTAGCAGCAGGCGACCGACGTCGAGTAGGCGATGTTGAGCGGGCCCGCGCAGGGCGGCGAGGAGCGCGAGAAGTCGAGCGTCATGCGGTCGCCGGCAATCGTGAGGTCGAGCGCGATGCGAAGTGGCGCATCCGCGATGCCGTCGTTGTCGAGGAAGTCCTCGAACGCATAGGTGCCGTCGGGGATCGCCTCTATCGCACCCCGCATCAACGCCTCGGCACGGCGGGTGAACGCCTGGAAGGCGGACGCGACGGTTGCCTCGCCGTACTGGTCGAGGAGGTCGCGGAGGCGCCGCTCGCCGAGGTCGAGCGCGTTGAGCTGGCCGTTGAGGTCGCCGTAGTTCGAGGTCGGCACGCGCGAGTTGGCGGCCAGTATGTCGAGGATGTCCTGGTCGATGCGGCCGGCGCGGATCAGTTTCACCGGCGGAATCCTCACGCCCTCCTGGAAGCTCTCGGTGGCGCGCGCGTTGAAGCCGCCCGGCACATTGCCGCCGATGTCGAGCCAGTGGCCGACCGAGGCGAGCCAGCAGAACAGCGCGCCGTCGCGGAAGACGGGACGGACCAAGCGGAAGTCGTTGAGGTGCGTGCCGCCGTCGTAGGGGTCGTTGAACAGATAGGTGTCGCCGGGCCGGACGCCCTCGCGGCCGTCCCGCACGTCGGCTGCGACCTTGTCGATCACCGCCTTCACCGCAAAAGCCATGGCGCCGACGAAGATCGGCAGGCCCTTGCCGCCCTGCACGAGGGTCGCGCCCGTCTCGGCGTGATAGAGGCCGTGGCAGGCGTCGCGCGCCTCGGCGATGATCGGGTTGAAGGCGGAGCGGTAGAGCGTCACGTCCATCTCGTCGACGATCTGCTCAAGCCGGCCCTTCAGCACGGCCAGCGTGACAGGATCGAGCGTCATGCCGCACCACCCTTCTTGCGGGCAGGCGCGAACCTCGCGTAGCGGCGGCCCTCCTCCAGCATCTGCGGAGTCCCGATCACGGCATTGAGGGCGCCGAAGTCGAACATCCGGCTGCGGAACGAGTCCGTGGTGCCATCGCGCTGTAGCACGGCGTAGAAGTCCCTGGCCGCGTGGGCGAGCGCGCGCACGATCGCGCCGGGGAAGATGACGAGCGCATAGCCCAGCGCCTCCAGGTCGCGCGCCGGCATGAGCGGCGTGCGGCCGCCCTCGACCATGTTGGCCATCAGCGGACGCACGCTCCCGAGCGCGGCGCTGATCGCCTGCAGCTGCTCGGCAGTGCTGGGGGCCTCGACGAACAGGACGTCCGCGCCGGCCTCGGCGTAGAGGCGAGCGCGCTCGATTGCCCGCTCGAAGCCTTCGACGGCAACGGCATCGGTGCGGGCGACGATAAGGGTCCCGGCGGAATGCCGCGCATCCACGGCGGCGGCGATCTTGCCTGCCATCTCGGGGGCGGGGATCACGGTCTTCTCGTCGAGATGGCCGCAGCGCTTGGGCAGCGTCTGGTCCTCGAGCTGGATGGCACTGGCTCCCGCACGCTCGAACAGCCGCACCGTGCGCGCGACGTTGAGGGCGTTGCCGTAGCCGGTATCGGCGTCGACCATGAGCGGGGTGGCAATCCGGTCGCGGATCAGCGCGATGGTGTCCGCCACCTCGGCCATCGATACGAGCCCGATGTCGGGGCGGCCGAGCCGCGTGTAGGCGATGGCCGCACCGGACACGTAGAGCGCGGGGAAGCCGGCCTCCGCGGCCAGCGCAGCGGTGAGTGCGTCGTACACGCCCGGCGCGACCACGATCGGCTTCTCGCGCAGCCGCGTTGCAAGCGATGAAGTCATTCGGCCAGCACCTCCTCACATGCCGAGATAGGCCTTCTCGAGCGCCGGGTCGGCGGCGAGCGCCTTGGCGTCGCCTGCCATCACCACCTGCCCGTTCTCCAGCACATAGGCGCGGTTGGCGACCTGCAGCGACTGCATGACGTTCTGCTCGACGAGAAGCACGGTCAGCCCTTCGGCGTTTATGGTCCGGATCAGGGCGAACATCTCCTCGACCAGGATCGGCGACAGCCCGAGCGAGGGCTCGTCGAGGATGAGCAGCACCGGCTCTGTCATCAGCCCGCGACCGATGGCGAGCATCTGCTGCTCGCCGCCCGAAAGCGTGCCGGCGCGCTGCGTGTGGCGTTCCCTGAGGCGCGGGAAGATGCCGAACACCCGTTCGAGATTGCGCGCACGGCCGGCCTTGGCGCGACGATAGTTGCCGAGCTCCAGGTTCTCGCGGACCGAGAGATTGGGAAAGATCCGGCGGCCCTCCGGCACCTGGACGAGGCCGAGCGCTACGATCTCGGCGGGCGGCAGGCCGTCGATGCGGCGGCCTGCGAACTCGATCTCGCCCCCTCCGGTAGAAACCACGCCCGACAGGGCCTTGTTCAACGTGGTCTTGCCGACGCCGTTGGCGCCGAGCACGGCCACCACCTCGCCTTTGCCCACCACCAGATCCACCCCGCGCAGGATGGGCGTGCCGCCGTAGCCGGCGACCAGCCCGCGCACGGTGAGCAGCGGCACCGCCGGATCAGGCATGGCTCGCCTCCCGGCTGCGGGAGCGCGCGGCAGCCCCGTGCCCCAGGTAGGCCTCGACCACGCGCGGGTCGCGCGAGATGGCATCGGGCGGGCCTTCGGCGATGATCCGGCCCTCCGCCAGCACATAGATGCGCTCGCACAGGCTCATCACCGCCTGCATCACGTGCTCGACCATGAGGATCGCGACCCCGGACTCGCGGATCGCGCGGACGACCGGGATCGTGTCGCGGATCTCGGAGGGGTTGAGGCCGGCGAGCACCTCGTCGAGCAGCAGCAGCCTTGGCGCGGTGGCGAGCGCACGCCCCAGCTCCAGCCGCTTGCGGCCGGCGACGGTGAGGCTGTCGGCCTGGCGGTCGAGCATGTCGCCCAGGCCCACCTGCCGGGCGACCGCCTCGGCCTTCGCCAAGGCGTCCTTGCGGGCGCGGTGGCGCAGATGCGCGCCCACGGCGATGTTCTCGCGCACGGTGAGCCCGGCGAACGGCTGGACGATCTGGAAGGTGCGGGCGATGCCGCGAAGCGCGCGCCGGTGCACGGGCTCGCCCGTGATGTCGCCGCCGTCGAGGAGCACCCGCCCCGCGGTCGGCGGCTCGAACCCGGCGATGACCGCAAACAGCGTGGTCTTGCCGGCGCCGTTCGGCCCGATCAGCCCGGTGATGCAACCGTGCGGGGCGCACAGGCTTGCCTCGTTGACGGCCACAAGGCCGCCGAACCGCTTGGTGACGCGATCGACCGCCAGCATCACGCGGGCTCCGCCATGCCGCTGCGGGAGAGGTGGATGCGCAGCCGCTTGACGAGCCCGAGGAGCCCGCTGGGCGCAAAGGCGACAACCAGCACGAGCAGGGCCCCGTAGACGACGAGATCGATGCCGGGGATGCGGCCGGCCATCAGGCTCGTGAGATTGCCGAGGCCGTGCAGCGCCAGCGCCCCGATCAGAGGGCCGAACACGGTGCCGATGCCGCCGACGATGGGCGCGAGCAGCGCCTCGACCGAGATCCACAGGCCGTAGGCGATCGCGGAGTCGAGATAGAGGAAGTACTGGGCATAGAGGCCGCCGGCAGCCGCGGTCACGGCGGCAGACAGGGCAATGGCGCCGAGCTTCACCCTCAGCGCGTCGACGCCCAGCGCCCTGGCCGCGTCCTCGTTCTCGCGCACCGCCATCAGCTGCGCACCGAAACGGGAGTGCTCCAGCCACCGCGTGACGAGGAGGACGACGGCCACGATGGCCAGCGCGATCCAGAAGAAGGCGGCGCGGCTGTTGAACTGGAAGTTCGCCGGCCGCACGTCAAGCTTGATCAGGATGCCGGCGGCCCCGCCCGTGACCGCGCTGGCATTGGCGAGGACGCGCAGCACCTCGGCAAAGGCCAGCGTGATCAGCGCGAAGTAGGAGCCGCGCAGGCCGGACCGGAACGAGAGGAAGCCGATGACGAGCCCGACCGCCGCGCCGGCGCCGATGCCGGTGCCGAACGCGATCCAGGCGTTGAGGCCGAGGTGGACCTGCATGATCGCGGTGGCATAGGCGCCGGTGCCGAAGAACGC
>DATBKR010000248.1:0-5354 GCA_036555805.1 Hyphomicrobiaceae bacterium
TCGGGCGCCCGTAGGTGGCGGCGCTGTCCCTGAGGCCCTTCAGCTTCAGCACCTGGATCCACGGTCCCACGTCGGCGTCGAGGTTGAGGGCATGGATGCCGAGGCCGGCCGGCGTCATGGCGAAGCGCTGGTGCGCGCGCCACTCGTTCCGCACTGAGCGGGCCGCGCGCAGCATCTTGCGCAGAATTGCCGCCTTGGCCTTGAGCTCGGCGACGCGCGCCGCCGGCGTGCCCGGCACCGCCGCCATGGCCGTGAGGCGGTGCGCGAACGCGTCGCCGTGCTTGACCAGCTCGCCCGTCGAGTTGGCGTGCAGGAGCTGGGCATAGCCGAGCGCCGAGGAGATCGGCTTGCCCTGCCTGGTCACGGGGTTGATGCCCGACTGCATGTCGTAGGTGCCCTGCCCGCCCGTCTCCAGCGCGTAGACACGCACCACCTGGTCCTTGGTGAGGCCGACCTTCAGCGCCTCCCTGGCGTAGCTCTGCTTGAACTCGCGCTCGGTGGCGCGTTTCGGCACGAACCCGAACTGCTTCCTGGCGTTGGCCAGGAAGTCCGCGACCGTCGGCAGCGGCTTCTCGGGCGGCGGGGGCTTCACCTGGGCCACGGTCCTGGCGATGTCGGCCGGCAGCTCCGGGCCCTGGAATTTCGGCGGGTGGGTGGTGACGTAGTCCTCCGCCGTGAACGCCTGGCCGAGCAGGCGGCGCGCCCTGCGCGCATCGCGCTTGGCCTCCACCTTGCGCCAGTAGGCGCGGGACTGGCGTTCGAACGCGCCGCGCGCATCGCGCCAGGCGAGGTAGACGCCCTGCTGCTCCGGAGTGAGGCGCCGGGCGAGCTCCGGAGCGATCCCGGGGGCCGCCGCTTCCGGCTGCGGCTGCGGCTGGCGCGCGGCGGCCTCCGTCTGCGCCGCGGGCGCGATCGAGGCCACGGCCAGCGCCAACGCCGGCAGAAGCGGGAACAGGCCGCAGAGGCCTGCCGAACGGCGTGGCGTAGTCATGGTGTCATCTCCCCCCGTTTCGGCTAGCGCGACGAGCTTGCGGCGTCCTCGGGCAGCTTGGCGTGCTCCTCGGCATCCCTGGCGAACAGCTCCTCGAGCTCCTGGGCATAGGTCTTGGCGCGCGCGCTGATCTTCTCCACGTCGGTGTAGTTCTTATAGTCCTCGTAGAGCCGGCGCCGGTCCATTTCCCTGAAAGTATCCACCGTATAGCGCACTTCGCGCTCGGGCAGTCCAAGGCCGCGCAACACCTCGCGCGTCAGGTCGAGCGAGGCGAGGAAGGTCTCGCGGCGCATGATCTTGATCCCCTCGTCCATCAGCCGGTGAATGTGCCGCCGGTCGTGCGCCCGCGCATAGATCGGCACGTGCGGATAGTTCTGGCGTACCGTCCGGGCGGTGCGCAGCGACGCCTCGACGTCGTCGATGGTGAGAACGAACGCTCGCGCCTTGCCGGTCTTCGCCGCTTCGAGAATCTCGGGCCGGCTGGCGTCGCCGTAGTAGATCTGCGCGCCGAACTTGCGCACGAAGTCCACCTGCTCGGGGTCGGAATCCAATGCCGTGACGGGGATGCGCTTGGCGGCCAGGACGCGGGCGACGATCTGGCCGAAGCGGCCGAAGCCGGCAACGACGACGTGGCCGTCGTTGCTGGGCAGTTCGTCGAAGGCGCGCGCCGGCATCGGCTTGGGCGCGAGCAGCTCGTCCACCGAGAGCAGGAGCGGCGTGGCGGCCATGGACAGCGTGACGGCCACGGCCAGCAGGTCGGCCACCGGCCGGTCGAGGACGCCGGCCGACGCCCCGGCGGCGAACAGTGCGAACGCGAACTCGCCGCCCTGCGAGAGCACCAGGGCAAGTCGGCGCGCGGGGCCCGACTCGAGTCCCCGCCACCGAACCAGGACGAACAGGACGAGCCCCTTGATGGCCAGCAGGCCGGCGACGATGCCCAGCACCAGATTTGGGCTCTGGGCGACGAGCCGGATATTGAGCGACATGCCGATGGCGGTGAAGAACAGGCCGAGCAGCAGGCCCTCGAAGGGAGCGATGTCGGCCACGATTTCGTGGCGGTAGTCGGAGTCGGCCAGCAGCACGCCGGCGATGAACGCGCCGAGCGAGGCCGGCAGGCCGGCCTGCTGCATGACGAGCGTCACGCCCACCACGGTGAGGAGGGCGCTCGCCGTCATGGCCTCCTTGACCTTGGTGCGCGCCACAAGGCGGTAGAGGCCGTTGAACAGGTAGCGGCCCACCAGGACCACGGCGAGGATGACGCCGAGGGCTTTGGCCGCCGACGTCAGCTCCATGGATGGCGCCGCGGCGGCCGCGCTCACCGCGAACAGGGGCACCAGCGCGATCAGAGGGATCGCCGCGAGGTCCTGGAACAGCAGCACGGCGAACGCCAGGCGGCCGTGGCGCAGCCCCAGCTCACCCTTCTCCTCAAGAACCTGCAGCGCAAAGGCCGTGGAGGAGAGCGACAGCGCCAGGCCCGCAAACAGCGCTGCCTGCCAGGCGAGGCCGAAGGCCATGGCGATGGCCGCCAGTACGATGCCCGTCAACGCCACCTGCACGCTGCCGAGACCGAAGATTGCCGAGCGCATGGCCCACAGGCGCTTCGGCCGCAGCTCCAGGCCGATCACGAACAGGAGCATGATCACGCCGAACTCGGCCAGGTGCAGCACCGAGCCAACGTCGGAGACGAGGCCCAGGACGGCAGGGCCGATCAGCACGCCCACCAGCAGGTAGCCGAGCACGTTGCCGATGCGCAGCAGCTTGGCGAGCGGGGCGGCCACCACCGCGGCCGCCAGAAACAGGGCGACCTGGGCCAAGGTTACGTCGTCGTGCATTGCGATCCCACTCTCCCGCCCCCGTTCTGTTCCGCCGTGCGCACGGCCGACACGTACGACGGCAAGCGGCGTGCCAGCAACCCGCCATTGCCGTCCACGCACACCCGAACACCAGTCATCCCCGAAGGTCCGGCCCCATGAATTCCTTTGAGCGCTGCTTGGCCTTGGCTCGCATCGCCCGCGGGAAGCCGTGATGACGGGTGGCCCTGCAAGTCTCCCCCGAAGCGGGGAATGCGCCCGGCGGGCGGGGTCGCCATCTAGCCCGGCATCGCGGGCCCCATGCACATAGAGAGCCGGGGCGCCGTTGATGCCACTGCCCGCCCGGCGCCGGAAAGTTCGGGCGCGGCCCTGCCGGCGATCGCGGGAGACGGGCAGGATGGAGACCGGCTGGAGGCCTCCCCCGGTCGGATGGATGTGCCGTGCGACGATGATCTCGCGCGAGCCGGTGCGGACAGAACCGCCAGGAGTTAGCATCGTGAATCAGGCTTTCGACCGCCCTGGGACCGAGACGTGCGCCAAAAGGACGCTGGGCGGGCGCACCCGCACGGGCGTGCTGCTGATGGGCGCCGCCCTGGCGTGCGTCCTGTCGGTCGACCTGCCGATCCCCGCCGGCCGGGCGGGGGACGGCCAGGGGACGGCGCAAGGCTACGTCCCGGCGTCGGGCAGATGGATCGAGCTGGGGCCGTCGGCCGACCCGGCGGCTTCCCGACAGCCGGACCCGCTCACCGCAGAGGTCCTCCAGCGAGCGGCCGAAGCTGCGCCCGGACCGGCGCGCCAGGAAGCGCAGAAGCGGCGCGGCCACGGGCGCACCGGGTAGCCCTCGCAATGGGCAAGGCACGGGGTTGGCATCTCAGGCCGAGGCGGCCTCGTGCGCCATGACGGCGATCCGCTTCAGTATGGCGCTGTCGGGAAGGATCAACTCGTCGACCACGGTGAAGTGGTTGGCGCCGGCGATCACCTCGTACTTGGCATCGACACTCACCTTGCTCCACGCCTCGGCCATCTCTCGGCTCTGGCGCAGGAATTCGCTGCTCTCCTCGCCGCCCACCGCCGCCACCAGCCGGCGCCCCTTGGGCGCGGGCGGCCGGAACAGGGGGCTTGCGGCGCGCGCCGTGCCCTTGGTGAGGCCCAGGGCCTCGTTCAGGCTGGTGCCGATCAGGGGCGCGAGGTCGAACACGCCGCTGATGGCGTAGCCCGCCCGCACCAGGTCGGCCGGAACACCGGGGAAGGTGCCCCAGCTGCGCGCCATCATCTCCGCCGTCAGATGTCCGCCGGCCGAGTGGCCGATGACGGTCGGGCGCTTGCCGGTCTTCTTCCACAGCGCCGCCAGGCAAGCCTGGATCTCGTCGCCGATCTCCATCACCGAGGCGGCGGGACAGAGCGTGTAGGAGGGAATGGCGACGGTGACACCGGCCGCGTTCAGCTCGCGCGCGACGAACGAATAGTCCTTGCGGTCGCCGCGCTGCCAGTAGCCGCCGTGGATGTAGACGACGAGGGGCGCGTACTTGTCGGCGGCGTGGAACAGGTCGTAGCGCTGGCGCTCGCGAGCGCCGTAGGCCTGGTCCAGCTCGGTGTTGCCCGCCAGCCGGTACGCCGAGGCCAGCAGCGACCAGCGCTCGGCGATCTCGGGATACTCCGGCACGCGCGCGCGGTTGTTGTACTCGGCCTCGTAGTCCAACGCCGTCCTCCCCTCCCAGCCTGCGCGTGGAGACTGCCCACGTCATGGCTTTTTGCGCAAGGTGTCAGACCCTCTGGGTCTGACACCATCTGTGGCGCCGGGACCACGGCTGCCGTGCTTTGTGCCCGCGCTGGTTGACGGCGGCGGGCGGGGGTGCACCCAATGCGACCCTGGTCGCGCGGCGGATGCGCGGGACGGGATGGGCATGGTGCGTCGCTGGGTCACTGGCCGCGTCGTGGCTGCGTGCGCGCTCGTCGTGCTGGGCTCGGCTTGCGCGCGCGTCGAGCGCCGGCCCGTGCCGGAGCCGCTCGTCTCGCAGGCCACGGTGCCGGGTCTCGCCTATGCCCGCTTCTGGGGCGACGAGGTGCCGAAGGACGTCGTCGCCTTCGTGCAGACGCACATGCCGGGCGTGAAGCGCATGGCGTCGCGCGCCGGCCAGGAGCAGGGCCGGCCGCTGGTCGAGTATCTCGCCCTGTCGGGCGGCGGCGACGAGGGTGCGTTCGGGGCCGGGCTGCTCGTCGGCTGGACCAGGCGCGGCGACCGGCCAAAGTTCGAGGTGGTGACAGGCGTGAGCGCCGGCGCGCTCATCGCCCCTTATGCCTTCCTCGGTCCCGGCTACGACGGCCAGCTCGCCGAGCTGTGGACCAGCTCCGATCCCCAGACGGTGGCCACGCCGCAGCTCCTGGCCGGGCTGCTCGGCGCCGAAGCGATTGCCGACTCGGGACCGCTGCGCACGCTGATCGCCAAGCACGTGAACCGCCGGATGCTGGGGGAGATCGCGCGGGAATATCGCAACGGCCGGCTGCTCATGATCGGCACGACCAACCTCGACGCGCAGCGGCAGGTGATCTGG
>DATBKR010000249.1:0-1566 GCA_036555805.1 Hyphomicrobiaceae bacterium
ATGGCGAAGTTCATCATCGAGCCGCACTTCCGGCTGCAGGAATGGGTGGCCGAGGAGAAGGGATACTTCAAGGCGGAGGGCCTCGACTACGAGTTCCGCGAGCTGGTGCAGGCGACCGACGGCAAGGTCCACGACAAGGGCGACAAGGTCGGCGCCTTCCAGTCGTTCGAGAAGGGGCGCGCCGCCGACGTGAGCTGCGCCTGCCACTGGACGGTGGGCGTGGCCGCGTCCTCCGGCCACGGCAAGCTCTATCCCAACGTGTACTCCGTCACGCCTGCCGGGGTGTTCGTGCCGGCCGACTCGCCGGTGAAGAACCCCGAGGACCTCGCCGGAGTGCCGATCTCGGTGGGCTACCAGTCGGGCAGCCACTACGCCACCATCCAGGCGCTTGAGCAGTACCTGGCCGCCGACAAGATCAACCTGTCGTTCGCCGACGGCATGCTGTTCCGGCGCATGGAGCTGCTGCTCGACGGCAAGGTGCCGGCCTGCACGCTGTTCAGCGGGCCCTATTACCTCGCCGAGCAGCTGGGCTTCCGGAAGATCATCGACGCGAGCTTCATGATCGCCACCATGGTGCACGGCAGCCCGGACCCGGAGGACCTCACCAAGTTCTTCCGTGCCCTGCAGCGGGCGCAGCGCGACATCGACCTCAGGCCGGACCGCTACACCCACTACTACAGGCGCGAGTTCCCGGTGCGCTGGCATGCCCTGATGGATACGCGGCGCTGGGGGCCCGGCGAGCGCCTGGTGTTCGAGCCCTACACCAAGGAGGTGTTCGACGAGACCTTCCGCTGGATCGCCGACCGCGGCATCTTCGCCGACACCGGCATGGGATCGTGCCAGTACGAGACCTCGATCGCGAAGGTGGCCTGACCCGGCATGGACCGGCTGCTCGCTCTGGCTGCAGACATCGCCGCGCGGCTCAAGGCGCGCGGCGAGACCGTCGCCGTCGCCGAGTCCTCGGCCGGCGGCCTGATCGCTGCGGCGCTGCTCAGCGTTCCGGGTGCGTCGGCCTATTTCCTGGGCGGCGCGGTGGTCTACACCCGCCGCGCCCGGCGCGTGCTGCTGGCGATCCCGGACGAGGCGATGGCGGGCCTGCGCCCGGCGAGCGAACCCTATGCCACGCTGCTCGCGCGCACCGTCGCAGAGCGCCACGGCGCCACGTGGGGCCTGTCCGAGACGGGCGCTACGGGTCCGACGGGCAATGCCTACGGCGACGCGCCCGGCCACGCCTGCATCGGCCTGGCCGGGCCGGCGGCGCGCGTGCTGACCGTCGAGACGGGAAGCGCCGACCGCCAAACCAACATGCACGCGTTCGCCGCCACGGCGCTGGAGGCGCTGCTTGAAGCGGTGCGGTAGGGCGAACGAAGGTGTCAGACCCTCCGGGTCTGACACCATTCCGCAAGCAGCGTGGAGCCACGGTGTCAGACCCAGAGGGTCTGACACCTACCCGGCGATCCTGGAGAAGTCGGCCACCGTGTGGGTGGCGGCGCGGATCTCGGAGAGGAGGGCGAGGCGGTTGGCGCGAAGCGCGGCGGCGTCGGGCGCGCCCGCGACGTTGACGGT
>DATBKR010000250.1:0-3091 GCA_036555805.1 Hyphomicrobiaceae bacterium
CGGCGTGAAGTAGAACGCGTTCAGCGGCTCGGCCTGTCGCAGATCCTTGGTCGGGATCTGCGACATCGCCCCCGTCACCTTGGTCAGCGCCGACGCCAGCGCGGACGGCTTGCCGGTGAGCAGCGCGCCGGCCCGGTCGGCCGCCAGCTCCCGGTACCGGGACAGCAGCCGGATGAGCAGGAAGCTGATCGCGTAGACGACCGCGGCCACCAGCATCACGATCAGCATGACCGGCAGCGCCCCGCCGTTGCTGTCGTTGCTCCTGCGGCCGCCACCGAACAGCTCGGAGTAGAAGGCGAACCTGACCAGCAGGGCGGCGATGATGCCGAGGAACGACGCGATGGTCATGACCACGACGTCCTTGTGGGCGACATGCGAGAGCTCGTGGGCCAGCACGCCCTCGAGTTCCTGCTCGTCCAGCCTTCGCATCAGGCCGTTGGTGACGCACAGCACCGCGTGCTTGCTGTTACGCCCGGTCGCGAACGCGTTCGGCATGTCGCCCGGGGCGATGGCCACCCTGGGCTTGGGCATGTCAGCCAGCGCGCAGAGCCGGTCCACGATGCCGTGCAGCCGCGCGGCTTCCGGCGAGTCGGTCGGGCTTACCTCTTTTGCCCCCGCCGTGGCTAGCGCGATCTTGTCGGAGTAGAACAGTGATCCGATGGCGAAGCCCCCGCCCAGGACCACGGCAAAGAACACGATCGCGGTACTGGACGCGCCGTACGCCGTCCCGATGCCGATGATCGCGGCGATGAACGCGACAAAGACCAGCCCGAGCAGGAACAAGGTCGCGGTCATCCGCACCGTGAGCCCCCGGTCGGGCGCATACCTGGTACGCGCCGCCATGGCGACACCTCCGTTCGGCCCCCGGCTGGTCGTAACCGCCCGGGACCAGCAGCCAATTATCTAGCTCAAATCTACCCGTCCAACGCTGAGCGCCAGCCGAACGTTACCCGCGAGTATGCTCAGGACCTTCTGCCCACGGCTTAACCGGGGGCGCGGGGAGGCGTCCCCCCGAGCCAGCAGGGCTCTAGCCGGGGATCAGGCCTTCCTCGGTGAGCATCTCGCGGACCTCGTCCATGCTCGCGTCCTCGGGCGGAAGGATCAAATCAGACGGCTCCAGGGTGTCGGCGGCCAGCGCCGAGCCCTGGGCGCGAACCTGGTCGAGCAGGCCGTGCAGCGCCGCGGTGAAGGCCGCCTCGTCGTTGCGGTTGACGGCCGCCTCGAGCTCGCTGTCCAGGCGGTTCAGCTCGGCGGTGGCCGTGTCGTCGATGCTGAACTGGCCCTCGCCGCTGATTCTGACGATCACTATCCCTCACCGTCCTGCGGCTCGGCGGGCCGGTCGGCCGCCGGGATGCTGGCCGGCTGGGCCTGTCCCTGAGGTGCCTGGGCCCCTGCCTGGGGGGCCTGGGCCCCTTGGCTGTTGCCGTTGGCGCCGCCCTCGAGCTGCTTAGGCGCTCCGGCCGTGATCTCGCCCTTGAGCCTGCTCAGCTCGTTCTCGACGTCGCTGCTCGCGGACATCATGTCGAGCTCGTTCTGGATGTCGTCGCGGTTGCCGCCCACGGCGTCGTCCAGTGCGCCCGAGGCCATCAGCTCGTCGATCGCGCCCGCGCGGGCCTGCATCTGAGCCGTCTTGTCCTCGGCCCGCTGGATCGCCATGCCGACGTCGCCCATCTCCTCGGAGATGCCGGAGAACGCCTCGTTGATCCTGGTCTGGGCCTCGGCCGCGGTATAGGTGGCCTTGATGGTCTCCTTCCTGGTACGGAAGGTATCCACCTTGGCCTGCAGCCGCTGGGAGGCGACCGTCAGCTTCTCCTCCTCGGCCTGCAGCTGGGCATACTGCGCCTGCAGGTCGTTGAGCTGGCCCTGTGCCGACGCCTTGCGCTCCAGGGCGCCGCGGGCGAGGTCCTCACGACCCATCCCGAGCGCCTTGCGCGCCTGGTCCTCGAGCTTGGTGGATTGCTGCTGGAGCTGGTTCATCTGCAGCTCGACGCGCTTGCGCGACGTGGCGACATCCGCGACCCCACGGCGCACCTTCGTCAGCAACTCGAGCTGCCGCTGGTAGGAGTAGTCCAGGGTCTCACGAGGGTCTTCCATCTTGTCCAGGGCCTTATTGGCCTTGGCCTTGAAGACAAGTGAGACTCGCTTCATCACGCCCATACGCGCGGCCGTCCCCTTCATTAACATCTTCGCCGCCACCAGTCCGCGTGACCGGGCCGAAATCGTGGGTCCGGGCACCCGGCTAGACGGCGGACGAGCCCGTGCGACTAGTCGCAATCCACCCTACGCGGTCTCCCGCATTGCGAGCTACAGTGCGGGCCCCCCGGCAACAGGTGGCGCCAGCCCCACCTCCGCTGGCTTAGGGGGCCATTCCCCCGTTCTCCCCGATAAGCTAGGCGCGTGTTCCGACGCCGTAGCGCCGGGGCGACGGACGGCACGGCCCAGGATTCCCCGGGCGCGCAGAGCCCGGACGACCCGGCAGACACCAAACCCCGCTCGCCGGCCGAGGCGGCCAAGGGGCGCCCCACGCCCAAGCGCAGCGTAGCCGAGGCTAAGCGCCGCCAGCCGATCACCGGATCGTCGCGGGCGGCGGCGGCCGTGCCGCGCACCAAGGAAGAGAAGGCCAAGGCCCGGACGAACCGGGCCGGCCGGTACGAGGCCATGAGGCGGGGCGAGGAGTGGGCGCTGAACCCGCGCGACCGCGGCCGGGCCAAGGCTCTCACCCGCGATTTCGTGGACTCCAAGCGCCGGGTGAGCGAGTACTACATGTACATCCTCGTCGTCCTGCTTGCCGCGGTGTTCGTACGGAGCCCGGCGGCCCAGGCGATCATCTCACCGGTGGTCCTGCTGCTGATCCTGGTCATCGTCGTCGACGCCATGCTGATCCGGCGCAGCCTGACCCGGCTGATGGCCGAGCGGCTGCCCGGCGAGTCCACTCGGGGCCTCACCACGTACGCGGTGTTTCGGGCGCTGCAGATCCGCAGGTTCCGGGTGCCGACCCCACGTGTCCACCCCGGCGACAAGATCTGATCCCGCCCCGTTCACGGCGTTACGGGTGAGAATGTCGTGAGCCGTGTGAGTTCTCAAACGCGCG
>DATBKR010000251.1:0-3392 GCA_036555805.1 Hyphomicrobiaceae bacterium
GTCGAGTTCGGTGAGCCGCTGGTCATCGTAGAGTAGCAGTTGCGGAGCCGCCTCGCACCGATGTTCGACAAGGTGTTGATCGCCAACCGCGGCGAGATCGCGCTCCGGGTTCTGCGCGCCTGCAGAGAGATCGGGATCGCGACCGTCGCGGTGCATTCCACGGCGGACGCGGACGCCATGTACGTCCGCCTCGCCGACGAGAGCGTGTGCATCGGCCCGCCGCCGGCGGCCGAGAGCTATCTGAACATCCCGCGCCTCGTCGCCGCCTGCGAGATCACCGGGGCCGACGCCATCCACCCCGGCTACGGCTTCCTGTCCGAGAACGCGCGCTTTGCCGAGATCCTGGAAGGCCACGGCATCGCCTTCATCGGCCCGAGCCCCGAGCACATCCGCATCATGGGCGACAAGATCGAGGCCAAGATCACTGCCAAGCGCCTGGGCATCCCGGTGGTGCCGGGCTCCGACGGCCCGATCCTCAACACGGCCCAGGCGGCGCGCATCGCCTCCGACATGGGCTATCCGGTGCTGGTCAAGGCGACGGCCGGCGGCGGCGGCCGCGGTATGAAGGCGGTGCACACGCCCGAGGACCTCGACATCGCTATCAAGACGGCGCGCGCCGAGGCGGCGGCGGCGTTCGGCAACGACAGCGTCTACCTGGAGAAGTACCTGGCCACCCCGCGCCACATCGAGGTGCAGGTGTTCGGCGACGGCCGCGGCAACGCCATCCACCTGGGCGAGCGCGACTGCTCCTTGCAGCGCCGGCACCAGAAGGTGTGGGAGGAGGCCCCGTCGCCCGCACTCAACGCCGAGGAGCGCGCCGGCATCGGCGCCGTCGTCGCCGCCGCCATGCAGAAACTCAAGTACCGCGGCGCCGGCACCGTCGAGTTCCTCTACGAGGACGGCAAGTTCTTCTTCATCGAGATGAACACGCGGCTGCAGGTTGAGCACCCGGTCACCGAGATGATCACCGGGCTCGACCTGGTGATCGAGCAGATCCGGGTGGCGTCGGGCAATGCGCTCACCCTGGCGCAGAGCGAGGTGGCCTTCACCGGCCACGCCATCGAGTGCCGCATCAACGCCGAGAACCCGCAGACGTTCATGCCCTCACCGGGGAAGATCGAGTACTGGCACCCGCCGGGCGGGCTCGGCGTTCGGGTGGACAGCGGCGCCTACCAGGGCTATCGCATCCCGCCCTTCTACGACAGCCTCATCGGCAAGCTCATCGTCCACGGCAAGAACCGCAACGAGGCCCTCATGCGGCTGAAGCGGTGCCTGTCGGAGTTTGTCATCGACGGCATCGACACTACCATCCCGCTGTTCGCCCGGCTCGTTAGGGAACCCGACATCGCCAACGGGCTTTACAATATCCATTGGCTCGAGAGCTTCTTGAAGAAGCCCGCGCAAAGCCACAGTTCCATGCCATGATTTGCCGCGCCTGATCGGGGGTTCCCGCCCAAAGAGTCCGCCAAAACGCCAGCATGGCCTCGCGCGACGACATTGCCATCGAGATCACGCCGCAGGTGCTGCTCAAGGCTTACGCGTGCGGCATCTTTCCCATGGCCGAAAGCGCGGATGATCCGGCGCTCTACTGGATCGAGCCGCCGCAGCGCGGCGTCCTTCCGCTCGACAGGGTGCACGTGCCGCGCCGGCTGGCGCGCGGCGTGCGGCGGGGTGCCTACGACATCCGCGTCGATACCGACTTCGAGGGCGTAATCGCGGGCTGCGCCGCCTCGCGGCCGGGGCGGCGAACCACCTGGATCAACCGCAAGATCCGCAACCTCTACCGGGAGCTGTTCGAGACCGGCTATTGCCACACGGTGGAGGCCTGGGCCGGCGGCCGCCTCGTGGGCGGGCTCTACGGCGTGGCGCTCAACGGCGCCTTCTTCGGCGAGAGCATGTTCTCCTTCGAGCGCGACGCCAGCAAGGTGGCGCTCATCTACCTGTGCGCCCGGTTGATCGAGGGCGGCTTCTCGCTGCTCGACACCCAATTCGTCACCGAGCACCTGAAACAGTTCGGCGCCCTCGAAATCGGCCGCCAGGAGTTCCACGCCCTCCTGGAGAAGGCCCTGGCCCACCGCGCCGACTTCTCCGCGATGCCCGGGGACGCGGGGCCGGAGCAGATCTTGAGGATCTTGGCAGCCGACGCCTGACGTCAGTCGACTCCCACCATCACGTTCAACGCGTCGACGACGGCGTAGGCGTCCTGGCCAACCGCGAGCTTGAGGTCGTCGACCGAGATGGTGATGACCGATGCGTTGATGACGTTGCCGCCGCCGATGTCGAGGCTGACACGCGTCATTGTGGAGCCCCTGGCAATCTCGACGATCTTGCCCTTCAGCACATTGCGCGCGCTCAGCTTCATGTGTCCTCCCCTTCCCGACGCATTCAACCGGATACAGAGATTTGTATCGGAGAAGCTTGCTCCGGTCCATGCCAATCCAAGGAAGAGGCGTCGTTCTTCCGGTGCAGCAGGGGGCCTTCGCGTCCGAACCGGCAAGCCTTGGCCGGGTATAGAATTTCCCGCCGCGCTCCGGACGGCAGACGGCGCCACCCTGGGAGCGGCGCGCGGCCTCAGCGCGGCGGTCGGCGGCGAGGGGGCGGCGGGAAATCGCCGGCGGGGGCCCCCGCTTCCGCGCCCGAGGGGGCGGCCCCCTTGGCGGAGGGCGCCGTTCGTAGCGGCTGCGAGCAGCCTGTCAGCCACAGGTCGAACACGGGGTGCACGAGCGGGTTGAGGCCCGGGCTCTCGGCGAACATCCAGCCCGTGAAGATGCGCTTCTGGCTGCCGTCGAACAGGATTTCATCGACCTCGACGAACGTGGACGTCCGGGGCGCCTCCCTGGGATCGCGCGTGTAGCACACGCGCGGGGTGATCCTGAGGGTTCTGAAGGCCTCGGTCTTGTTCAGTTCGATGGGCAGCTGCTTGACGGCGGCCGTCACCTTGTCGAGCGCCGCGAAGTTGGCGGTCATGTTCTCGATGCGCTGGGCCTCGGCGGGGGTCCGGAGCAGGAACGGCAGCAGCAGCGCGGCCAGAACCAGGGCGGCAAGGGACAGGCAAGGCACATCGCGGCCGGCCGGTCCAAGTGCGCTCCTCAAGGATCTCATCGCCGGGACGCCAATCGAGAAGCAATGGTTGCGAGGCGCGGTCGAGACCGGCCGTGCGCCAGACTCATGCACGATCATGGACCGCCCCCATGGAGCGCCAAACATGGGCACCAATGTGGTCGCGCCTCAACGCAACGCCGCGGCTACTTCCCTCTATCCGCCGACGGCCGCCACGACTCGTAGTCGCCGGTCGCGGCCGGGCGTTTTCCTGTCGCGAGAATGCTGCCGGGGGGCCGGTAGGCCGCCTCGGTGCCGGTCATGTTCATGCGGTGCGGCTTCTCCCACGGCCA
>DATBKR010000252.1:0-4635 GCA_036555805.1 Hyphomicrobiaceae bacterium
TCGATCGGGCCCTTCGCACCGGACCCTTCGCCGCCGACGGGGTTATCTTTGTCCGCCACGTGTCGTGCCTATGGTTGTGGGTTGTAAGGTTGCGGATTGGATGAGGTAAAATGCGGTCCCCTGCTTAAGCCGAAAATCGCACAGAAACGCCAGTCCCCCGTGCCCAGTTGTGGTGATAGGTGAGCGGGTTGCGAGGAGCAATGCCGGTTGCCCCAGAGCCTCCCAAATATAGGCGTTTTTCCACATTTTTTCAATCAATTGGGAGTACACGCGGTGAAGAAAAATCGGGGGTGCTGCCACACGATCTCAGGGTAGCTGCAGGATGTCCTCACCCCGCGAGAAGGACAAGGTGAAGGCGCTCGACCATAGTGCCTCCGTCCCCCTCGCGGGCAAATCAATCGCCGTGAGACCCGTCAGAGATCCGTCAGCACCTTCGCCACGAACGCCTCAAGCCCGGTCTGGCGCCCGCGCTTCAGGCGCTCGGCGGCGACGATGCCAACGAGACTGGCCAGCGTCGCCTCCAGGTCGGCGTTGACGAGCACGTAGTCGTACTCGCTCCAGTGGGTGAGCTCGCCCGCGGCGGCCTTCAGGCGCCGCGCCATGACGGCCTCGCTGTCCTGCTTGCGCCCGCGCAGGCGCTCTTCCAGCGCCTTGCCGTCGGGCGGCAGAATGAACACGCGCACCACATCGGCCGGCAGCTGCCGCTTGAGCGAGCGTGCGCCCTGCCAGTCGACATCGAAGAGCACGTCGGTGCCGGCCTCGATCAGATCGAGCACCTGCGCCTTGGGCGTGGCGTAGCTCTCGCCGAACACCACGGCCCATTCCAGGAGCTTGCGCCCGCGCTTGAGGCGCTCGAACTCGGCCTTGTCGACGAAGAAGTAGTCCACCCCCTCGATCTCGCCGGAGCGCGGCTTGCGGGTCGTCACCGACACCGACAGTCGGATACCGGGATCGGCCGCGAGCAGGCGACGCGCCAGCGTGGTCTTGCCGGCGCCCGACGGCGAGGACAGCACGAGCAGAAGTCCCCTGCGCGCGATGCGCGGAGTGCCTGCCCCGGCGCGCTCGCGCGTCTGCTCACTCAATGTTCTGCACCTGCTCGCGCATCTGGTCGATGACCGCCTTCAGTTCGAGGCCCGTCCGCGTGATCTCGGCATCGCAGGCCTTGGAGCACAGCGTGTTGGCCTCGCGGTTGAACTCCTGGGCCAGGAAGTCGAGCCGGCGGCCGGCAGGCTCGCGGCTGTCGAGCAGCGCGCGGGCCGCGGCGACGTGCGCGGTGAGCCGCTTCAGTTCCTCCTCCACGTCGGCGCGCGCCGCCAGGAGGGCGGCCTCCTGGTAGAGCCGCGTCTCGTCGAGCGATGCGCCGGTCTCGAGCAGCCGCCCCAGCTGTTCCTTGAGGCGCTGGCGGATGGCGGCGGGCGCGCGCGCCGGGGAGCCCTCGACCGTCGCCACGAGCCGCTCGATTTCGGCGAGCTGCCGCACCACGATCTCCTTGAGATGGCCGCCCTCGTCGGTGCGGGCGCGCACCATGCCGTCGAGCGCGCTCTCCAGGCTGGCGAGCATCGCCTCCGCGCGCTGCGCCGCCTCTGCCTCGCTCTCCTCGGGTTCCACCAGTTCCAGGACGCCGCGCACGTTGAGCAGCGCCTCCGGGCTCGGCTGGCCCACCGGCGCGGCGAGCCGCAGCCTCTCGACGGCGGCCAACACCTGCCTGAGGGCGATCTCGTTGAGGCGGATCTCGGTCTGCCCGTGCGCGCGCTTCACGTTCAGGTTGACTGTCAGGTTGCCGCGGGCGATGCGCCGGGCCACGGCCTCGCGGATGCGCGGCTCGAGGCCCTCGAAGCCGGGCGGCACACGCAGCCTGATGTCGAGGCCCCGGCCGTTGACGGAGCGCAATTCCCAGTGCCAGCCGACGGCGCCCACGACGCCGTCCGCTCGCGCGAATCCTGTCATGCTCTCGATCGTCATCGGTCGGCGTGGCACCGGTTGCGGCGCGGCATTGCTTTACTTGCGGCGCGACTCTAGTCGGATCGGCGGCCCGGCGCCAGCCGAGGCGGCTCCCCGGAGGCGGCTCCCCTGTGCTCAGCGCTTGGTCTTCGGCAGCGCGGGCTCGGTGGTCGAAGCCCACGCGCCATCTTCGCTCGACGCCCCGGGCCGGGTGGCTGCGGGCGGCGTCGTCGCGCTCTTGCCCTTGTCGGCCGGCACCTTGTCGGCGGTCTTGTTGTCGGCTCCTTTGGCAGCCTGCGCCGGGGCGGCACTCCTGGACCTGTCGGGCGACGCCTTGCCCGGCGCCGACTTCTCGGCGGTCTTCCCCGCCGGCTTGTCCGGAGCAGCCTTGTCCGGAGCCGGCGCCTTGTCGGACGCTGCCTTGTCGGGCGGCGCGGGCGCTGCGCCCGGCGTCGCGCCGGGGGCAGCCGTCTTGGCCTTGGCCTCCTTCTCTTTCTCCCTTTCCAGTGCGCGATACTTCTGCACGTTGACGTTGTGGTCCTTGAGGGTCTCGGAAAAGATGTGGCCGCCCTTGCCGTCGGCCACGAAGAAGATCTCCTTCGTGCTCGCCGGGTTGAGCACGGCCTCGATGGCGGCGCGGCCGGGGTTGCAGATGGGCGTCGGCGGCAGGCCGCGGATCTGATAGGTGTTGTGCGAGGTCTTCTGATCGATCTCGCTCTGGAAAATCTTCCGACCCCACTCGGTCTTGCCGCCGCTGACGCCATAGAGGATGGTCGGGTCCGACTGCAGGGGCATGTTCTGCTTCAGCCGGTTGATGAACACCGCCGCCACGCGCTCGCGCTCGTCGTTGCGCCCCGTTTCCTTCTCGACGATCGACGCCAGCACGACCGCCTCTTCCCAGCTCTTGAACGGGAGGCCCTTCTGGCGCTGGGCCCACAGCTTCTCCATCTGCCTGCGCGACTCGGCCCGCATCTTGTCGATGATGGTCTGGCGCTGCACCCCCCGCTGCACGCTGAAGGTCTCGGGCAGCAGCGATCCTTCCTCGGGCACCTCCGCAATCTCCCCCGCGAGGTTGGGATCGGCCTTCAGGCGCTCCACGACCTGGTAGCTGGTGAGGCCTTCCGGGATGGTCACGCGGTGCGTGATGGTCTTGCCTTCCCCGATGATGTCGATGACGTTGCGGATGCTCGCAGCCTGCGGGATCTGGTAGTCGCCGGCCTTGAGTTGCAGCGGCCGCGTACCGTCGCCCCAGCCCGTCACCTTGGTCATCAGATAGCCGGCGATGAACAGCCGCCGGTCGGTGATCACGCCTTCGCGCTCCAGCCGTGCGGCGATGTCGTGCACGCCCTCGCCCTTGGGGATCACCACGGCCTTGCTGGCGGCCAGAGGCCCCGGCGCGTTCACCCAGTTCTGCAGCACCAGCGCCAGGGCGCCGAGGATCGCCATGACCACGAGCAGCACGGTGAAGAGGCCGCTGACGAGGCGGAACAGCCCCGAGGAGCGGCCGGGTTCGCCGCCGTGGTTGCGGCTGTACAGGCGCCGGCGCGAGCGCGACCGCGCCAGCGGTCGCGTGGGCTCGAGCTGCTCCGATGGACTGCGGGCCGGCGCTCCGGTCGTGCGGCTGTTGTAGTGGGGGGGCTCCGCGGACCGGCGATTGCTCATGGGCTCACTCCTCGCAGCGCGCTCCCCCGATGCTTTCTAGCAAATCTTTCTTGCGCGCTTCTCTCGGTCCGGCGTCGATCCCGGCACCGAAACTTTAAGGTAAATGTGGCGAAAGGACGATGCGCGCGCAAGCGCCAGCACCGCTCTCCCGGGGCGCAGGCGCCTGGCGGAAGCGAGGCGGAATAGCGTCACGCCGCGAGGCGCCGCAGCACCAGCGAGGCGTTGGTGCCCCCGAATCCGAATGAGTTGGAGAGCACCGTATCGATACTGCGCTTCTTGGCCTCGTGCGGGACGAGGTCGATAGCCGTCTCGACCGACGGGTTGTCGAGGTTGAGCGTCGGCGGAGCGATGTTGTCGCGGATCGCGAGCACCGAGAAGATGGCCTCGATGGCGCCGGCCGCGCCCAGCAGGTGCCCGGTGGCCGATTTGGTGGAGGACATGGCGAGCTTGCCCGCGGCATTGCCGAACAACCGCTCCACCGCGCCCAGTTCGATCTCGTCGCCCATGGGCGTCGAGGTGCCGTGTGCGTTGACGTACTGGATGTCGCTGGGCGCGGCGCCGGCGCGGGCGAGCGCGGCGCGCATGCAGCGGTAGGCGCCGTCGCCGTCCTCGGCCGGGGCAGTGATGTGGAACGCGTCGCCCGACATGCCGTAACCGATCACCTCGGCATGGATGCGCGCGCCGCGCGCCTGCGCGTGCTCCAGGCTTTCGAGCACCACCACGCCGGCGCCCTCGCCCATGACGAAGCCGTCGCGGTCCTTGTCGTAGGGGCGGGAGGCCTTTGTGGGGCGGTCGTTGAAATTCGTGGACAGCGCCTTGCACGCGGCAAAGCCCGCCATGGCGATGCGGCAGATGGGACTCTCGGCGCCGCCCGCGACCATCACGTCGGCGTCGCCCAGCGCCACCAGGCGCGAGGCATCGCCGATGGCGTGCGCGCCGGTGGAGCAGGCGGTGACGACCGCGTGGTTGGGGCCCTTGAGGCCGTGCCGGATCGAGATGTAGCCCGACGCCAGATTGATGAGCCGGCCCGGG
>DATBKR010000253.1:0-6811 GCA_036555805.1 Hyphomicrobiaceae bacterium
TCCGGATGCAGCAGCCGCGCCATCACGGCGATGTAGCCGAGGCGGAGGGCGGAATTGGCGACCTGGCTGCAGACCTTGGCCAGTCCGCTCTGAACCACCCTCTTCTTCAAGTCCTTCATATCGGTTCCTTGCGGTGCGACCGCCTTGCACCCCGACGTCCGTGCGGCGCTCGAAAGTCGGCCCCGGCGCCGTCGCTGCGGCAGGCGACCGTCGGGCTCCGGACCTCTCCAGCCCGCCTTGAATTCACCCGCCGGCTCCGGCCGCGGCCTTGCTGAAGCCTGCCCGCCACACCGGGCGCTTGAGCCACACGTCCCGCCACGTCGCGGCGCGTTTCAGGAGCATCGGGTTCCTCGAAAGCCGGGCCGCCGTTCCGTAGGCCGAGGCGCGGACCAGTGGCAGCAGCGCGTTGATGAACAGCCCGATGGGCTGGCCCACGCCCGAGAAGTGGCGCGCGATCAGCTCGGCCCTTGCGCTCAGGCCGCGAACGATCTTGTCCGTCTCGAGCTGCTGGGAGGCGCCGCCATAGTGGATGATGCTGGCTTGCGGCGTGAATGTGGGCCGGGCGCCGAGCTTGCTGGCACGCATGCAGAAATCGGCTTCCTCGCCGTACATGAAGAAGACCTTGTCGAAGCCGCCCAGCCGGTCCCACAGCTCGCGATCGACCAGCATGAAGCAGCCGCAGACGATGTCGACCTCGCGCACGGAGAGCCGGTCCCAGCCGCCGTAGCCTTCCGCGTTCATGAGCGCGCTGCCGGGGAATGCGCTGTCGAGGCCGAAGGTGCGGCAGATGACGCTCCAGACCGTCACCCGCCGCCAGCACGAGGTGGGGTCGATGGAGAGGTCGCCGCGCAGCGACTGGCCGCCCCAGACCCTGGCGGCCGGTCTCTCGCCGGCGAACGCCACCAGGCGGTCGATGGCGCCGTCCAGCACCACTGTGTCGGGGTTGAGCAGCAGGAGGTAGCGCCCGCGCGCCTCTTCCGCGGCAATGTTGTTGGCGCGCGCAAAGCCGACATTGGAGTTGAGCGGGAAGCAGCGGACCTGCGGCAGTTCGGCCCTGACCGCCTCGATGATCCCGTCACCGGACGCGTTGTCGGCGAGCAGGATCTCGTACGTGGTCTCCCTGGTTTCCCGCACGATGGAGCGCAGGCAGTCGAGCGTCATGTCGCGCGTGCGGTAGTTGACAACGACAATGCTCACCGTGGGCCGATCTTGTGGTGCCATCGCGATATCCAACGAACGCAAATACGCTGTGCTGCGGGCCCGCCGTGTGAGGCCGGCAGGGGCGCCAAGGCCCGTCCCGACCCCAATCGCCTCCCCGCTTCCGGAACGGCGATGCAACGAATACAGGGCGATGCTTACTATTCCCTCAAACCACGCGTGCCGGCCACCCCCGATCGCTGTCGTACGGCCGTACGCGACGGCGGCCCGAGACATCACAATCGGCCGTCGGCGCGCGCTTCTGGCACGATCTCCTCGCAGGCCGACAGCCTGACTATCACGCGCCGCGAGCGGCAGTCCATTGCTATAGTCGATGTCTGGATCGGCGCGGGACGCCCGGACCGACCACTCCCGAATCGCGCGGGTGCCCTTGGCCGGGCCCGGCATCCGCGCGCCGGGCCGGATCGGGTGTGGGCCGCGGGCACCTCGGGGTTTCTGCCAATGCCGCCGCTCGGGGAATGCGGTCATTCTGCGCGCTCCGTTCCTCAGCGCGACGAGCACGGGCGGCAGTGGCGGACACAGACCTTGAACCTCGCCTTGAACCTGGGCGCCGCCCGGCTTGGCCGGATGCTCCGGAGCATGCCTCCGGGCCCGACATGGTCTGGGTGGCCGGCGGCACCTTCGCCATGGGGTCTGACCGGCACTATCCCGAGGAGGCGCCGGTGCACCGCGTGCGCGTGGACGGATTCTGGATGGACTGCACACCCGTCACCAACCGCCAGTTCCGCGCCTTCGTCGCCGCCACCGGCCACATGACCCTGGCGGAGCTGGCGCCGGACCCCAGGGACTATCCGGGCGCTCTGCCGCACATGCTGAAGGCCGGGTCGCTGGTGTTCGCGCCGCCCCGCCGCCGCGTCGTCGACCTCTCCGACTGGAGCCAGTGGTGGACGTTCAGGTTCGGCGCCGACTGGCGCCACCCCTATGGGCCGGACAGTTCCATCCGCGGCCTGGACGAGCACCCCGTGGTGCACGTCGCCTGCCGCGACGCCGAAGCCTACGCCAGGTGGGCCGGCAAGGCGCTGCCCACCGAGGCGGAGTGGGAGTTTGCCGCCCGCGGCGGACACGACGGCGCGGAGTATGCCTGGGGCGACGAGTTCGCACCTGGCGGCCGGCACCTCGCCAATACCTGGCAGGGCCGGTTCCCGCACCAGAACCTGGTTGCAGACGGCTACCGCCGCACGTCGCCCGTCACCGCCTTCCCGCCCAACGCCTACGGCCTCCACGACATGATCGGCAACGTGTGGGAGTGGACAGGCGACTGGTACGCCCCCAGGCACGCGGCGGATGCGTTGAAGCCGTGCTGCATCCCGAGCAACCCGCGCGGTGCCCCGGAACGCGACAGCTACGACCCATGCCAGCCGCAGATTTCGATTCCGCGCAAGGTGCTCAAGGGCGGCTCGCATCTGTGCGCGCCCAACTACTGCCGGCGCTACCGCCCGGCCGCGCGCCACGCGCAGCCGGTCGACACCTCCACCTGCCACATCGGCTTCCGCTGCGTGGCGAGGCCGCCCCAGGGGGCGTAAGCCGCGCCCGCCGCCCCGTCACCCGCGCGGCTGGGCCTCGGGCGCGAAGCGCACCGTCAGGCTCTGGGGCAGGCGCAGGAGCTCCTCCAGGTCGCCGCGCGGGCCGGCGGCGCGGCGGAAGTCCTTGAGGCCGGCGAGCGCCGTGAGCATGCTGCGCAGCTCGGCCAGCGCGATGCGCTCGCCGACGCAGCGGTGAGGGCCGGCCATCGGACCGAAGTGGAGGTAGCGGCCGGCATCGCGGTCGAGCCGGAACTCGCGCGGCGCCTCGAACGTGCGCGGGTCCATGTTGGCCGCCTGCACCAGTGCGCAGACCAGGTCGCCCTTGTGCACGGGCCGGCCGCCGATGACGGCGTCGGCGGCACAGATGCGGAACAGGACCGGCGACACCGGCCGGAACCGCAGGCACTCGCCGATGAAGGCGTCGAGCCGGCGCTTGCGCCTCTCGGCATCGGGCGTGGCGCAGACCTCGCGCAGCACCGACATGAGGTCGGCGCGGGACTGGCGACCCTCGACGAAGATACCCGCCACGCGCGGCTCGATGCGGGCCGGCCCGAGCATCAGGTCGACGATGTTGGCGAGCGACTTGCCGATGGAATAGACCCCGCCCACCAGCAGCTCCGCAAGGATGGCGCGGATGTGCTCGTCGATGTCGGCGGGCACGCCCTGCTGGCTGCGCTTGATGTCCACGAGGGCGGCGAGCAGATGACGCTGCCCCGACGGCTTGCGGTATTCCTGCTCCATCAGCTGGTCGATGTGGAGCAGCATCTCGTCCGTCATGCGCTGGGTGGAGACGGTCAGCTCGCGCGCGCGCACGATGTTGAGGAACACCTCGCGGAAGGCGGCCTGCGTCCAGGCCTGCACCGTGAGCACGGGCTTCTCGTGGTCCAGCACGGGCTCCAGCCGGGCGAGCCAGTCCGGCGGCACGTCGGTCAGCTCCAGGCGCGCGAAGGAGGCGGCGATGGCCGTGGGCGATACCCGGTCCGGACCGGGCAGGCCGAAGAAGTACCTGGCGACGATGACGGGAACCACGAGGGCGAGGTCGCGCACCAGGTCCATGCGTCCCGAGGGCAGGAGACGCGCAAGAATCGTCTTGGTGATGTCGCTTGCCGCGCCCTCCAGCTCGGCCGCCATATCGCGCTTGCCGCCTTCGGTGAGCGCGCCAAAGGCTCGCATCAGCAGCCCCATGCGCTCGATGCGCACGGGATCGTTCGCCGGCAGGCCGACCAGCATCGACTTGCCGTGGGTGATCTCCCCGATGTGCTCGCGATAGTGCTGCACGCCGAACGTCGCCTCGTCGCGCAGCACCGCGGCCACATCCTCGTAGCGGCCGACGAAAGCGGCGAACGCCGGCTCCGTGGCCGTGTGCGTGTCGCGCCGCTCGGCGAATCTGAAGCGGAGGACGTGCGCCTCGCCCTGCAGCAGCTGCTGCCCCAGGAGCGCAAGGCGGCGCTCGGAGAACAGCGAGGGCGTCTCGGGCACCGCCGGGTTCGGCGTCACATGCGGGCGGTTCAGGTCGATGGCGGCGCGGAGGCCCGCATCGTCGACGCCCATGGTGACGCTGCCGTCGGCGGCAGGCCTGGGCGCCGCCACATAGCCCTCCTCGAACTGCGGCTCGAAGGTCTTGCCCTCGGCGATGCCCTTCAGGGCCTGCAGGCTCGGCACGAAGAAATAGTCACCCCCGCGCGTGATCACGAAGCGCGGGATGTGCGTCAGCGCCGCCGGGTCGCCGGGCACCTGGAACGCGTCGGTGAGGGCGCCGCCGTTGGCGCCCGTGATCGGGCACCTGTCGAGCCCGGCCTGGCCGAAGATCTCGCCGCCGTTGATCCACTCGCGCTGGATGAACTCGAACTGCGCGTCGATGCGCGCCTGGTAGCAGACGAAGAGCAGCCCCCGCTCCTCGCCGTCCCAGTCCTCCGCCCGCTCGACGAGCGGGCCGCCGTATGGGATCGACTGGCGCAGGATGCGGTGGCGCTTGGCCACGTCGCGCAGCTGCTGGTCGCGCGGATTGACGCGCCGCACGTGCGAGCCCACCGGGCACTTGAAGCCGTGCGGGTCTTCCGTGTGGAAGCGGAAGTCGTTGATGAGGTGGCGCTCGCCGGCGCCATACCACTTGGGCTGGCGCGGGTGGCGTACCAGGGGCGCGCCGTTCTGCCAGCGGCCGAACATCTGAGCGCCCAGGAGTTGTCGATGCTCCTCGTCGCTCCCGCGCTCCTCCAGGTAATGGTGGAAGCCCACGACGTCCTGGGCCAGCTTGCGGAACACCATATAGGTGCCGTTGGTGCGCAGCTCGGGGTTGGCCGGCTGGATGGCGCGCAGACCGTCCTCGTCGGGGGGCCCGAGGAAGATCTCGCCGGGGGCCGCCGGCGCCCATGTGCCGTCGCGCCGCGGCGTGCCGCCGCCCGGAGGTGGCGGCGTGAGGCCGAGGTCCACGAACGGCTGGCTCAGGCCGTCGCGGAAGCCGAAGTGCTCGACGCGGTAGGTCTCGCCCTTGACCTGCTGCAGCGGCGTGTAACCCACCTCCAGCTGCAGGACGCGGAAGCCGGCCGCCGCCTCGATCTCTTCGATCTCGGCGATCTCGGTGGGGTGCTCGCCGCTCTGGGCGAGCCGCTTCGCCAGCGCCACGGTGTTGGTGTAGAGGCGCGGCGCGCCCTGCACGGGGGCCGCGCCGTTGCCCGAGCCGGGGCCCGAGTTGGGGCCCGAGTTGGGGCCTGAACCGGCGCCCGCTCCGGCGAGGCCGGCGGAGACGAGGATGCCGATGAGACCGTGGACATCGCGGTGCCCGAGCCAGCCGTGCCACAGGCTCGGTGCCGAGTCCGCGAAATCGCCGAGCAGGTGCGCGCGCGCCGCCATGCCCTCCTTGAACGCCTCGGGGAAGGTCTCCAGCGTCACCGGATCGACCTTCAGCTCCCTGAGGCCCACCCATGTGAAGGCGAGCGTGAAGCCGACCTGTGGCCTTTCGCCCGTCCGCTCCGGCAGAATGCGCACGTCGGGCGACTTCAACACATCGAGGAGGTTGGTGGCCCGGGCAGCGATGGGGCTCGACGCGCCGGCCGGCGCCGCGCCGGCCCGGCTGCGTACGAAATTGCGGAACTTCTGCGGATCGGTGATGCGGAAGAAGGCATAGGCCCCCGCCTGCGGGCGGGCGCTGCGCACGATGCTGTGCTGGATGTCGCCGGGCGACACGAAATAGCGTGTGCTGGTCATCTCGGTCACGATTTTCTCAGATCCGCGCTGCGGCTGCTCTGATCGACGTCGTAGGTGCCGCCGACGGCGGGGAAATCGGCCGTATAAGCCTGGTTCTCGAGGATGAACCTGTCGAGCAGGTCGCCGACGCCCTCCATCGACGTGCCGTCGGGGTTGCGCGTGGCACGCACGAACGCGGCGAAGCGGTCGTTGAACACCTTGAGCTGGTAGATCCTGGGGACGGTCACGCCGGGATAGGCGTTGAAGAACGCGTCGGTCTGGATCTGGTGGCGCTTGGCGTATTGCCAGAACGCCTCGAAGTCCATGGAGCCGTGTTCCGGATAGCCCTCGCAGTTGCCCCAGACGCGGTCGACGTCCTTGCCCAGGAAGTTGGAGAACTCGCGCAGGTAGTCCTTCATGTCGCCGTCGAAATAGGAGGTGAAGAACAGCCACGTGCGGAAGCCGTAGTCGTGCGTGGGCGGCTGGTCGGCGGGCGTGTAGGGGTCGAGCAGCGGGGGGGCCGTGCGCGGGAACACCGAGCCCTGCAGGTACTGTTCGGGTCGCAGGATCAGCCAGCCGGCGAAGTGGATGGTGGGAATGATGCTGATCGGCGTGTTGAGCCCGCGCTCCACGCGGCGCTGGATCGAGCCCAGCTCGGAGCGCAGCCGCTCTTCGTACGTGCGCCGCTCGCCGGGGATCGGGCCGGGCGTGATCGGCGTCAGCAGGATCAGCTCGGTCACGCCGCCCACGAATTTGGACTGCGCCCATTGATACGCTTTCACAAGCTCCTCCTCCAATCCTGCGATGCCGGGCGAGGGACCGGCAGGTGTCGGACCCTGCGGGTCTGACACGGCGGCGCCGGCGCTGCGCGATGGGGTCAGACCCGC
>DATBKR010000254.1:0-2918 GCA_036555805.1 Hyphomicrobiaceae bacterium
TCCTGCTCGCTCACGTTGCGCAACGGCCTGAACTCGGTGGCCTGGCGGTTGCCGAGCGTGATGGTGCCCGTCTTATCGAGCAGCAACGTATCCACGTCGCCCGCCGCCTCCACAGCACGCCCAGACATGGCCAGCACGTTGAAGCGCACCAGGCGGTCCATGCCGGCGATGCCGATGGCCGACAGCAGCGCGCCGATGGTGGTCGGGATCAGGGTGACGAACAGCGCCACGACGATCACCACCGAGATCGGTCCTCCGGCATAGCTCGCGAAGCTCGGAATCGTCGCCGTCGCGAAGACGAAGATGAGGGTCATGCCGACCAGCAGGATGTTGAGCGCGATCTCGTTCGGCGTCTTCTGTCGCTCCGCGCCTTCCACCAGCCTGATCATGCGGTCGAGGAATGTCGTGCCCTGTGCGGCCGTGACCCGCACCCGGATCCAGTCGGACAGCACCTGGGTGCCGCCGGTCACCGCGGAGCGGTCGCCGCCGGCCTCGCGGATGACGGGGGCTGATTCGCCGGTGATGGCCGCCTCATTGACCGAGGCGACGCCCTCGATCACCTCGCCGTCGGACGGAATGATATCGCCGGCTTGGACCAGGACGATGTCGCCGACCTTGAGGCTGGTTCCGGGGACGAGCGTGTAATCCTTCGAGTTGGCGCCAGAGAGCAGCTTGGCCTGCGTCTCCGTGCGCGTCCGGCGCAGCGAGTCGGCTTGCGCCTTGCCCCGCCCTTCGGCCACGGCCTCCGAGAAGTTGGCAAACAGCACGGTAATCCACAGCCACAGAATGATCTGGCCGGTGAAGGCGAGGTTCTCCCCGCCCCTGAAGAGGTCCCACAGGAAGATCAGCGTGGTCAGCGCTGCGACGACCTCGACCACGAACATCACAGGGTTCTTGATCAGGACGCGCGGATCGAGCTTGGCGAATGCCGCACCGATGGCGGGAACGATGATGCCTGGATCCGCCAGAGCGGTGACCGGCATGCGCTTGCGAAGAGTGGAGCTTTCCATAACTTTGACTCCGGAATTCCGTCAGAACAGCATCTTGGCCTGCATCGCGAAGTGCTCCGCGATCGGTCCGAGTGCGAGTGCCGGGAAGAAGGTCAGGCCGCCAACGATGACGATGACGCCGACAAGCAGACCGACGAACAGCGGCCCGGTGGTTGGGAACGTGCCGACCGACGCAGGCACCTTGCGCTTAGCGACCAGCGAGCCCGCGACCGCCATCATCGGCACGATGACGAAGTAGCGCCCGATCAGCATCGCCAAGCCGCCCGTCGTATTGTACCAGAGCGTGTTGCCCGTGAAGCCCGCGAACGCCGAGCCATTGTTGGCGGTCTGCGAGGTGAAGAGATAGAGCATCTCGCTGAAGCCATGCGGGCCGGCGTCCTGCATGCTCGACAGCCCGAAGGGCAGCAGGATCGAGACGGCCGTGAAGCCCAGCATCGACAGCGGCAGGATCAGGATGGCGAGCATGGCCATCTTGACCTCCTTGGCCTCAATCTTCTTGCCGAGGTACTCGGGCGTACGGCCGACCATCAGGCCCGCCACGAACATGGCGACGATGACCATCAAGAGCATGCCGTAGAGGCCGGAGCCGACTCCGCCGTAGATGATCTCCCCCAGCTGCATCATGATGATCGGGATCATTCCGCCGAGCGGCGTGAAGCTGTCGTGCATGGCGTTGACGGAGCCGTTGGAGGCCGCCGTCGTCGCCACCGCCCAGAGGGCAGAGGGGGATATGCCGAACCTTACCTCCTTGCCTTCCATGTTGGCCGGGTCGAGCCCGAGCGCGGCAAAGTTCGGATTGCCGGCGGCTTCGGCCCAATAGCAGACCGCGACACCCACCAGGAATATGACCGACATCGCCGCGTAGAGCGCCCAGCCCTGGCGCTGGTCTCCGACCATGCGGCCGAACGTGTACGTGAGCGCGGCCGGTATCAGCAGGATGTAGAGCACCTCGATGAAGTTGCTCAGCGGCGTGGGGTTCTCGTAGGGGTAGGCACCATTGGCGTTCCAGAACCCGCCGCCGTTGGTGCCGAGCTGCTTCATGGCGATCTGCGAGGCCGCGGGACCCTGGGCGATCGTCTGCTTGGCGCCCTCGAGCGTGGTCGCATCGACATACGGTCCGAGGTTCTGAGGCGTACCTTGCCAAACCAGGAAGAGCGCCGCGATGGCTGCGAGAGGCAAGAGCACATAGAGGGTGCAGCGGGTCAGGTCGACCCAGAAGTTGCCGACGGTATTGCCGGAAGCGCGCGCAAAGGCGCGGATCAGCGCGATGAGCAGGGCGATGCCGGTGGCGGCGGAGACGAAGTTCTGCGTCGTCAGGCCCGCCATCTGGCTCAGGTAGCTCAGCGTGCTCTCGCCGCCGTAGTTCTGCCAGTTGGTGTTGGTGGTGAAGCTGACGGCCGTGTTGAATGCCAGGTCGGGCGCGACCTCGGACATCTCGGCTGGATTGAATGGCAGAAAGCTTTGCAGACGCAGGAGCGCATAGAGCAGCACAAAGCCCGCGGCGTTGAACAGCAGCATGGCCACAGCGTAGGTGATCCAGTGCTGCTCCCTCCTCTCGTCAATGCCCGAAATGCGATAGAACGCCACCTCGACCGGCCTCAAGACCGGGGACAGGAAGGTGCGCTCTCCTTCGAACACGCGGGCCATGTAGCGGCCCAGGGGGACGACGAGGGCCGTGAGTACCGCGAAGTAGATCGCGATCTGAAGCCAGCCGTTGATGGTCATGATGCGTCTCTCTCAGAACCGCACTCGAAATCTCGTTCCGGTACCCGCTCAGAATTTCTCTGGGCGCAGCAGCGCATAGGTCAGATAGACGAGGAGGCCGGCGGTCACGATGCCTCCCAGGATGTACTCGACGGGCATAGGGATCTCCCTCAGAGGCGTTCGCAGCCGTAGACGTAGGCAATC